>PWEB01000208.1 GCA_003553305.1 Syntrophomonadaceae bacterium | reverse complement strand
CTTTCTTCTGTGAATTCCTTCCTGATAAAATTCTTACTTGTCCTTTACCGATCAGCCCTGACGATCTATAATAATGTATGTCCAGCGTGAAGGTCAATCAACATGAACAAGAAAAAAAACGCATTGAGCAAGTTTTGAAAATGCTTGCCATGCATTATCCACAGGTAAAAACTGGCCTGGTTTATGATAATTCTTTTCAGCTGCTTGTGGCAACCGTTCTTTCTGCTCAGACTACGGATCAGCAGGTTAATAAGATTACGGCCCGGCTCTTTGAAGCCTTACCGACAGCTTATGAAATGGCCCGGAGAAAGCCTTCTGATTTGGAACCTTACCTGAAAAGGGTCGGTCTTTACCGCCATAAAGCGAGTTATTTGGTTGAGGCAAGCAAAATTATAGTTGAGCAGCACGGTGGACGGGTTCCCGATCAGTTTGCGGAATTGATCAAATTGCCCGGGGTAGGACGAAAAACAGCCAATATAATTATTAGCAGTGCTTACGGGCAGCCGGCTTTAGCTGTCGATACTCATGTTTTTCGGGTATCCAGGCGCTTAGGCCTGGCAGATGGCAAAAATGTTGATGCAGTTGAAGAGCAGTTGAAAATGGTAATCCCGCAGGATCAGTGGATTGCTTCGCACCACCGTTTGATTGCTCACGGACGGACATTGTGTCAGGCCAGGAATCCGCAGTGCAAAAACTGTTTTTTAAATGAATGGTGTTTTTTGATATTAGAAAGGGGAAATGATGAATGGCCATTGAAAAACTAGACAAAAAAGCGCTCAGGTTGGTATGTGACTTAAAAAATGTCAACTTTGAAACTACTGCTGAGGTAGATCCTCTGCAAGGCATGCTTGGGCAGGAAAGAGCGGTTAAAGCTACTGAATTTGGACTGCGTATCAAACGCCCGGGCTACAATATATTTATGACCGGTTTGCCCGGCACTGGAAAATCCAGCTATGCTCAATCGATTGTGAAAAAGCTTTCTGCTGAAGAAGCGGTTCCCGATGACTGGGTTTATGTTTATAATTTTGAGAATCCTGGGGAGCCGATCGCTTTAAACCTTCCCGCCGGATCTGGAACAGATCTACGCCAGCACATTGAAGAGCTGTTGGAAGATTTGAAAGAGACTATTCCCAAGGCTTTTGACGGAGAAGATTATGAAACTCAGAAGAATGCTTATGTCAAGGAGTTTCAGGAAGCGCGGTCTGAACACTTAGAAGAGCTTAACAAGTTTGCCCAGGAAAAGGGATTTGCCTTAAAAAGAACCAGTTCGGGATTTGTAACTATTCCACTTCATGAGGGTGAACAGGTTGATGAAGAAGAATACAGCAAGTTAGATCAGGAAACCAGGGATGAAATGGAGAAAAAATCGACGGAAGTGCAGATCAAAGCCATGGAAATTATGCGCCGGGTTCAAAAGCTGGAAAAAGATCTGAAAGAAAAGCTTAAAGAACTCGATAAAAAAATTGGCTATACGGCGATCGGCCATCTTTTTAGCGACCTGATGGAAGAATACGATCAGTATCCGGCAGTTAAAGATTATTTGCAGGCTTTTCAGGAAGATGTAATCTCCAACCTGTCAGATTTCAGAAGTGATGAGGAAGAACAGCAAAATCCGCTATTAATGTTTCAGCAGCAGAGTCAAAAACAGAGCGACCGGCGCTATGAGGTGAATTTATTTGTCGATAATCGTCATAGTGAAGGCGCGCCCATGGTTTATGAAACTAATCCTTCTTACTACAACCTGGTCGGGCGGGTCGAGTATGAGAACCGGTTTGGGACGGTGGTGACAGATTTTTCAATGATCAAACCCGGTGCACTGCACAGGGCTAACGGGGGTTACCTGATTTTGCAGGCCAGGGATTTGCTGACCTCCGTCCAGTCCTGGGAAGTATTAAAGCGTGTTTTGCGGACCGGGGAAATCCGTATTGAGAATATCAGTGAGCATTTTGGGCTGGTGGCCATGTCGACTCTGCGACCACAGCCAATACCGCTTGATATAAAAGTTGTCATGATCGGCAACCCTTTTATTTATCAACTGCTTTATCATTACGATGAAGATTTTCGCAAGTTGTTTAAAATAAAATCTGATTTTGATACGGAAATGGATCGGGAAGACGATAATTTCAGTACGATGGCCAGCTTTATTTCTTTTCACTGCGATAAACAAAAGCTGCGTCATTTTAACAGCTCAGCGGTTGCCGAAATCGTTGAATACAGTACCCGGCTTACCGAAAAGCAGGGCAAGTTAAGCACCCGCTTTAATGAAATAGTTGATCTGCTGGTTGAAGCAGACACCTGGGCTGATTTAGGAGGAAATGACCTGATTGGCAGAGAGGATGTTGAAAAAGCTCTGGAAGAAATGGTTTACCGGTCTGATAAGATCGAGCAGAAAATTTTAGAATCAATCGAAGAAGAGGAGATTCTGCTTGATCTGGAAGGTGAAAAAGTTGGCCAGGTAAATGCTCTTTCAGTGATTGATCAGGGCGATTATCGTTTCGGACGTCCTTCCAGGATCACCGCTTCGACCTATCCCGGACGGAAGGGGATTATAAATATTGAGCGGGAAAGTGATTTAAGCGGAAATATTCATAGTAAGGGAGTTTTGATTATGAACGGTTATCTCGGTTCCCGTTATGGTCCGCTCACCCCGCTTAATCTAAGCGCCAGTTTATGTTTTGAACAGTCCTACGGGGGTGTTGATGGCGACAGCGCTTCCGCAGCTGAGCTGTTCTGTCTGCTCTCCAGCCTGGGAGAAGTTCCCCTGAGGCAGGATCTTGCTGTTACCGGTTCGATTAATCAAAAAGGAGAGATTCAACCGGTTGGCGGAATAAATAACAAGATTGAAGGTTATTTTATGTCCTGCAAGAAAAAGGGCCTGAGTGGGTCGCAGGGTGTAATCGTGCCTGAAAAGAACCGCAAATCATTAATGCTTAAAAAAGAAGTGATTGAGGCGGTCGAAAATGGCCAATTTAACATATATACCATTAACACCGCAGACGATGGCATAGAATTGCTAAGCGGGTTAGAGGTCGGTGATCTCATCGAGGAAGGCAAATTTAGCGAGGACAGTTTTAATGATAAGGTGCTGCAGAAACTTAAGCACTTCAATGAGGTTTTAAAGAGACAGCAGGAATCACCGGCCCAGGATACACAATAAGTTTAGATCACATTAAATGAGGGATAGCTAATTTATGGACCTGGTTTTAGTAGAGCCGGAAATACCGCAGAATACAGGAAATGTTGCCCGGACTTGCGTTATGACCGGAACCAGGCTGCACCTGGTTGAACCACTCGGGTTTTCACTTTCTGAACGGGAGGTGCGCCGTTCAGGACTGGATTACTGGCAGTACCTGGATTTAAAGGTGCACCGGGATTTTAATGATCTGAAAAAAGCCTATCCTGCTGCGCGGTTTGTATTTTTTACGACCAGGGGCGGACAGCTTTATCACCATCTCGAATACCGGCCGGATGACTTTCTTGTTTTCGGCAGCGAAACGAAAGGGTTGGATCAGGGTATATTGGAAGAAGCTGGAGTGGTGGTCCGCATCCCGATGGTAGAGCAGATCCCGCGTTCTTTGAACCTGGGAAATTCTGCAGCCCTGGTTTTGTATGAGGCGCTAAGACAGCAGGGATTCCCCGGGATGAGTTAGGTCTTTGCCGAGTGTTTTGCTCCCTCGAGTTTACGACGGTCGAGGTAATAGTGGTGTAGAAGGACTTTTAAGGTTGCTGCAATGGGAATGGCAAGCACAATACCCAGCAGGCCCATCAACTGGCCGCCAATCAATACGATTACAATAACGGTCAGCGGACTTAGGTCCGTTGCTCTGCCCAGAAAAACCGGCGTGAAAGCAAAAGCATCGAGGATCTGGACAAAGATATAGAGAAACAGGATCAGGAAAATGCTTGGAGTTCCGGGCATCATGCTTAATAGCAGGGCGGGGATGGTCGCCAAAACCGGCCCGATGTAAAGTATTATATTAAACAAGCCGGCCAGGATTCCCAGGATCAGGGCAAATGGCATGTCCAGCACACTGAGGCCGACCCAGGTCAGCAGACCGACAAATGCACATTTAAGCAGGGTGCCGCGGATATAGTCGCCCACTTTCTGGTCAATGATGCTTAAAATATGATGCACGTTTTCTTTATAAATCTGGGGGAAGAGGAGGGTCAGGTTTTGCTTGACTTTACCCAGGTCCTGAACCATATAAAATACAACAAAAACCATGGCCAGGACTACCCAGACCCGTCCCACCAAATCCATAGACAGACCGGTAATGTAGCGTAATATTTGCTGGACGTTACTCGGAGCCTGCCTGATAAACTGGTTGCTGTATTCCACAAAGGTTTCGGTTAACTGAAGGTTGAACCGATCGTCCAGATCTTCAAATTCAGCGATCAGTATCGGCAGGTCCTGAATAAGTTCGGTGGTCATGAAAATAACCACTTCTCTCATTTCCAGGATCAGAACAGGGATGAGGAAGTAAAAAAAGAGGACTACAATAATAAGTATGATTAGCGAGGTGAACATGGCAGCCAGGATAGGCCTTATTTTTTTACTGACCAGGTAGTTGACCACGGGAGAGATCGTATAGACAATAAAGACGGCGACAATAATGATGGAGATAACCGGCGCCAACTGAACAAGAAGCCAGATGATAGCAAAAACTGCTGCGGCAGTCAGGACGATTTTTAAGGCCAGTCGAGTTTCCCGATCATTAAACACGGCAAAACTCCTTTATAATAATTACCGGATAAGTAAATGTTGTGTCCTATTGTACCACAAAGTGCGTTTCAAAAAAAGCGAACCTGATATATATTGAAAGTATTTGATGTCCTGAAGGATCTGCTCAGTCAGAAGTCGAAAGATATGAAAAGAGAATTTAGAAGTCAGGCGGAGGGTTAACTATGAGCAATTTTGTGCACCTGCATTGTCACTGCGAATACAGTTTACTTGACGGTGCGGCAAGAGTAAAAAGTTTGGTGAAACGCGCTGCTGAGCTTAATATGCCTGCTGTGGCAGTTACTGACCACGGTACAATGTTTGGGGTAATTGATTTTTACAGGGCTGCTAAAGAAGCCGGGGTGAAACCGATCCTGGGTTGTGAAGTATATGTTGCTCCCCGTTCACGATTTCAAAAAGAAGCCAGAAGAGATGATTCGCAGTATCACCTGGTCCTTTTAGCCGAAAATGAAACCGGTTACCGCAACTTGATGCGACTGGTTTCAGCCGCTTACATGGAAGGTTTTTATTACAAGCCGCGCGTTGACCGGGAATTGCTCGAAGCACACAATGAAGGCCTGATTGCCTTAAGCGCCTGCCTGGCCGGGGAAATCCCCACCTTTATTATGCAGGGACAGTTTGAAAAAGCGCGGGAGACGGCTTGTTATTACCGGGACCTTTTTGGTAAAGAGAATTATTTTTTAGAACTGCATGATCATGATCTGCCGGAACAGAAAGAAGTGAACAGTGCATTAAAGCAGCTTAGTTCAGATCAAGGAATTCCCCTGGTTGCTTCCAACGATGTTCACTATTTGTCGCGGAATGATGCAGAGGTTCATGATGTTTTGCTCTGCATTCAGACCGGTAAAACAGTAAATGAAACTGAGCGGATGAAATTTGGTTCGCAGGAGTTTTACTTCAAGACGGAAGAGGAGATGGCCGCCCTCTTTCCCGATTGTCCGGAAGCAATCAGTAACAGCGTCTGGATAGCAGAACGCTGCACTGTTGAAAAAGATTTTTCGCAAAGGCATTTGCCTGAGTACAAGCTTCCCGAGGGGGAAGATGATGTCAATGCTTATATTGATAAGGTTTGCTATGAAGGAATGGAAGCACGCTACAGTGAGATAACGCCAGAGATGAAGGAGAGGCTTGAATACGAGCTTGATGTAATCAAGCAGATGGGCTTTTCGAACTACTTTTTGATTGTCTGGGATCTTATTGCTTTTGCAAAAAAAGAAAAAGTAATTGTCGGTCCGGGGCGTGGGTCAGCTGCCGGCAGTTTGGTCGCTTACTGTCTCGGGATTACTAATATAGAACCGCTTCAGCATGGTTTGTTGTTCGAGCGTTTTTTGAACCCGGAACGGGTCACCATGCCTGATATTGACATCGATTTTTGTGATGATAAGCGGGACCGAATTATGGATTATGTTTGTGAAAAGTACGGGCAGGAACGGGTTGCCCAGATTATTACTTTTGGAACCATGGCAGCCCGGGCCGCCGTTCGAGATGTGGGCCGGGTTTTGGCCATACCTTATGCCGAAGTTGACCGGATTGCCAAACTAATTCCGGTAGAACCGAATATGACTAT
>PWEB01000303.1 GCA_003553305.1 Syntrophomonadaceae bacterium | reverse complement strand
GGTCACCGCCTTTCTTATAAACGGTCTTGGAATGGGGCTTGCTGCAACAGCTGTTTTGATTGCCTCCAACGTGGTTGTTGCCAGTTTGAAGAATTTTATTCCAGCCCAGGTTCGGATCCCCGTTTTTATTGTGATCATCGCCACCTTTGTGACGATCATTGAAATGATCCTGCAGGCCTTCCAACCTGCCCTATATGACGCGCTGGGTGTTTTTGTACCTTTGATCGTAGTTAACTGCATGATATTGGGCAGAGCAGAAGCTTTTGCCAGTAAAAAGCCGATCCTGCGCTCTTTGGTTGACGGGATAGGAGTCGGGATAGGCTTTACTTTAGCCCTCGGTATTCTCTCGTTAGTTCGTGAGGTTTTAGGACAGGGAACCATTCTTGGTCCTGAGCCCGAAAACACGATTCACCTATTTGGTGAGGCTTTTGAACCGATGGGCTTGTTTGCTCAGCCGCCAGGAGCTTTTATCGCCCTGGGGCTTCTACTGGCCATTACTAATATTATTTTTAAAAAGTACAATTTATAATTATTACCGAAAAGAGCAGGTATAAACACTTCCTAAGTTGAAGAAAGAAACTATCGGTAGCAGGAGGAGGTAGCCATGGAAAGAGTATTATCAATTATATTCATCTATATATTGGTAGAAAACTTTGTTTTGCACCGCTTCTTTGGAATTTGTCCTTTCCTGGGAGTATCGCGCAAAATGGAGACTGCAGTAGGAATGAGTATGGCGGTTGTTTTTGTAATGACTATGGCCACGCTTGTAACGTGGCTGCTTTATAGTTTTGTCCTGATTCCGTATAATTTAGAATATTTACAGATCGTGACATTTATCCTGGTCATTGCATCCCTGGTCCAGCTTGTCGAAATAACATTGCGCAAGATCAGCCCAACTCTTTACCAGGGGCTTGGCATTTTTCTGCCCCTGATTACAACCAACTGTGCTATTATGGCTGTAGCGCTTTTAGCTGTAAGAGAAGAGTTTACCCTGGTTGAGGCTGTAGTTTTTGGTGTAGCCGCATCGCTTGGTTTTTCCCTGGCCTTGATCCTGATGGCCGGGATTAGGGAACGCCTGGAAATGGCAAAACTACCAGAAGCTTTAGAAGGGTCTGCGATTACTTTGATCACAGCAGGCATCCTTTCGCTAGCTTTTTTAGGATTTAGCGGAATGCTGAGTTTGTAGAAATAAATGTTCTGAAAACAGTTGTTAAGAAAATGAAGATTGATCTGTTTTTATGATAATGATGGAGATTATTGTGAGGTGAAGAAACCGTGCAAATAGTACATGCAATAGCTGCCTTGGGTTTGATAGCACTTTTCTTCGGATTGTTTTTGTCTGTTGCGGCTCGTTATTTTGCCGTTGAAACAGACCCGCGGGTAGAAGCAATTAAAGAAATAGTGCCCGGTGCTAACTGTGGAGCTTGCGGTTATGCCGGTTGCGCTAATTTTGCAGAAGCTGTAGTTCGTGGTGAAATACAACCAGGCGGTTGTATACCCGGTGGAGAAGAAACAGCCAAAGCTATAGCCGAAGAACTTGGGATGGAAGTAGTTGAATCGGAACCGGTTGTCGCTACTGTTTTTTGCATTGGCGATAAGAATAAAGCTGTGGATAGTTTTATTTATGACGGAGTTAAAGATTGTGCTGTTGCGGATAAATTCAATGGCGGCTTTAAAGCTTGTACTTACGGTTGTCTTGGATTGGGTAATTGTGAAAGGGTCTGCCCTTTTGATGCAATTGAGATGGGTTCGCACGGCCTGCCGGTTGTTGATGAGGAGCTTTGCACAGGTTGCGGACTGTGTGTGGGAGCATGTCCTCGGGATTTAATTAAGACATTACCTCGTCGTTCTGAACAGGGACATTTAGTTCTCTGCAGTTCTCAGGATAGGGGTAAGTCTGTATCTAAAGTTTGTTCGGTTGGCTGTATTGCTTGTAGAGCTTGCGTAAAAGCATGTCCGCAGGAAGCAATTGAGATGGATGGTAAGCTTGCAGTAATTGATCTGAATAAGTGTAATGATTGTGGTAAATGTGTTCCGGTATGTCCTCCGGGAACAATTTATCCGCGCAACGCAATGCCAAAAGAATCTAATCAGGAAAATGAGGCTGTAGAAAAAACTGCTGTTTCCGGTGAAAGTGGTTAAAAGAATGTTTTCCGGTGACGCATGTGAAATAATTATTGTGCTGCAATATTATGAATTTAGTCCGGAGCGGAGAATAGCATGAAAAAAAATTGGTTAAATTATATCGGAACAACCCTAATTCTATTTCTTTTCTGGATTGCTGTAAGCAGTTCTTTTGATCTGCCCCAGCTGGCAGTTGGCCTGGCTGCTTCAGCTTTTGTGGTTTATTTTAACCGTAATTTGCTTATTACAGCTCAGGATAGACCTCCTGTCAACCTGATGAATATTTTTTGGCTGTTTGGTTATTTCTTTAAGCTGTTAAAAGATATCATGATTGCTAATTTCCAGGTAGCTTATCTTGTTTTACATCCTAAAATGCCGATTGTTCCGAACATGGTGCCGTTAAGAGTAGAGATTGAGAGTGTGGCCAGCCGGGTGCTTCTTGGCAATTCAATTACCTTAACTCCGGGAACGCTAACTGTTTTGGCAGATGAGAAAGATTATTTGGTGCATGCTTTGACCGTGGCAAACGGCGAAGCTCTTAAAGATTGGCCTTTGACAAAAAGGCTTCAGCTGATGGAGAGTGATAAACATTGATATACGAACAAACTCTTGATTTGCTGTATGCGATAGGTGCAATTTTGGTTATGCTCATGATATTTCTATCTATGATTAGGGCATTGGCCGGTCCGACAGCTCCGGATAGGATCGTGGCTATCAATATTATTACGACCTATACAATGATCATCATTACCTTGATCTCCCGTATTTACGAACAGGTATATTTCCTTGATATTGCTATGGTTTATGCCCTGATGGGATTCATTACGACTATTGGTGTAGCTAAATATTTGGAGAAGGGGGCGCTTGACTAATCAACGCGTTTCTGGAAACAACTCTTTATATCGCTTCAATTATTACCTTAGTATTTGGGTTATTCTTCCTACTTGTGGCTACAATTGGATTGTTGCGCCTGCCGGATGTTTATAACAGGCTTCATGCTACTACTAAGTGTGATACCCTGGGAGCCGGCCTTGTATTGCTTTCTCTGGCTCTACAGAGCGAGGCAGCGGTTGCAATCAGGCTGGCCTTGTTAATTATATTTATCTTAATCACGAACCCGACAGCTGCTCATGTCATAGCCCGGTCTGCATATGTTACCGGAATTCGACCGCTGATTGACAGAGGGGAGACAGATGACTGAAATATTAACCGAAATATTAAATGCTCTGCTTTTAACATTTTTAGTGATTTGTGCTATAGCAGTTGCCCAGATTCGCGATATGTTAAGCGCAGTTATTGTTTTCGCCTCTTTTGGTTTGATCATGGCTATCATCTGGCAGCAGCTTAGTGCACCTGATGTTGCGATGGTTGAAGCAGCGCTCGGGACCGGTGTTACTACTTTGCTGCTTATAGCAGCGATCAGTAAAACCAGGAGAGCTGAATAGGTTACCGGACAGGAGGGGCTAATTAAGTGGAAGATATACTATTTATTATAATAGCAGCTGTTTTTGCGATGCGCTATCTTTTACGCCTGCAGGCTCGCGGTGTGTTTACTATAATGCTGATCGGCCTGATTGGTTTTTTCTTCAGTTTTACCGTAGCTGAAATGCCTCCTTTCGGAGATCCGAACAATCCGGTTTTTAATGAAATTCCGGCCAGATACATGGAATCAGGGGTAGCCGATACCGGTGCGGTCAATATAGTAAGCAGTGTGATTATTGATTACCGGGCTTTTGATACCCTTGGTGAAGCAACAGTTTTATTCGTGGCCATTGCTGCGGTTATCGCCACTTTGAAATCTCATTAAATTTGGGGGTAGATGACCCTGGAAGACCAAATCGTTCGTATAACCAGCCGGCTGGTTGTGCCATTTATTCAAGTTTACGGTATTTATATTATACTGCACGGGCATCTTTCACCGGGTGGAGGATTTTCGGGAGGTGCGATATTTGGCTCCAGCCTTGTTTTGGTTGCGCTATCTTTTAACCTGGAAGTTGGAGCGAAGCAGATCTCGCATGATACGTCTTCTATCCTTGAAAGTGGAGGAGCGCTCGGATTTATCTTAACCGGTCTTGTGGCAGTTGTTCTCGGTGGTAATTTTCTATCTAACCAGGCTGCCGGTTTTCCCATGGGTGAAGCCGGAGAACTTTTCAGCGCCGGCGCAATTTTTATTATAACGACATTTCTTGGCATAAAGGTGGCCAGCACAATAATCACCCTTTTTTATAACATTATCGAGGAGGAAGATAAAAGTGGAGCTTCTCATTAAGATTCTTCATAACTATTATTATATGGTGGCGATTCTGCTTTTTATTATCGGGATGCATACCATGCTTACCCATTCAAACCTTATTAAAAAAGTGATCGCCATGAATATAATGGATACCTCGGTATTCTTGCTTTTTGTTGCAATCGGTTATACTTACGGAGGTGAAGCGCCGATAGTCAGAGAGGGCAGCGAAGTTCTATACGTCAATCCTCTTCCCGGCTCTTTGATGCTCACCGGAATTGTTGTTGCCGTCAGTATTACAGCCTATGCACTAAGTTTGATTGTAAAAATATATCGCTACTACGGAACAGTAGACTATGATGAAATTTGTCTGATAAGGAGCCAGGAGTAGTGGGTCTTGAACAACATTTTCCAGCTTTAATTATTGCAATTTTATTTGGCATTGCTTTTTTTTCCCCGCTATTATACCGCTGGGCCAGAAAAATTAGCGCACCTGCCTTGATCACGGCTCTAACTCTGGCCCTGGCCATGTCAATATCCTTGTTGATCCAGGTTACCCAGGGTGGAAATATTACATATTATCTGGGTGGGTGGCCTCCTCCGTGGGGCGTTGAACTCAAGATTGATTTGTTGAGAGTTTATATGCTCATTATAGTCCTTGCTGTAAGCACCTGGATTATGATCTATGCACTTAAGGACTTAGAACACGAACTAAAAACAGAAATGTTAGGTTGGTATTATTCACTCTATGCTCTTCTGGTCGGTTCAATGGCCGGGATTACTTTAACAAACGACCTTTTTAACCTTTTTGTTTTAATGGAAATTTGTGCGATATCAGCCTGTGCGATAATATCAATTAAAGAAGATCGGGCTTGTTTGGAAGCCAGTTTTAAATACCTGATCTTAAGTGCTATGGGGACGGGTTGTTTTCTGCTTGGAGTAGCCATGATTTACATGGTAACCGGGCATCTTAATTATGATCTGGTTAGCGAGGCTCTGCCGAAAGCCGTAGAGCTCTATCCAAACAATATGTTCGCGGCGGCAGCTCTTTTTATTGTGGCCTTTGGGACGAAGTCAGCACTTTTTCCGCTGCATGTCTGGCTGCCTGATGCCCACGCATCTGCACCATCCCCCTCAAGCGCAATGCTCTCCGGAGTAGTTATCAAGATTTATGCTTTTGCTCTTTTTATTATGTTTTATCAAATATTTCCCCGTACTCTGCTTGACTCAATTCCTTTAAATGAGATTGTTCTCTGGTTGGCCTCGATGGGCATTATGTTTGGCTCCATTTTTGCAATGGTCCAGGTAGATTTAAAGAAAATGCTTGCCTATTCCAGTATCGGGCAGATCGGTTATGTTTTCCTGGGCATTGGGCTTGATGACAGCATGGCTATGGCAGGTGGATTTTATCACCTGCTGGTTCACGCGATCATGAAATCGATGCTTTTCATGGCTGCCGGAGTGATAATATATTCTACCGGTATTCGCCAGATCAAACAACTGGGCGGCATTGGGCAGGTTTTGCC
Organism: Syntrophomonadaceae bacterium; assembly: GCA_003553305.1. GTDB lineage: Bacteria > Bacillota > Dethiobacteria > DTU022 > DTU022 > B1SED10-74M. Next base: position 521 of record PWEB01000303.1, on the reverse strand, counting down.
TGTTACCATGCTAGCTTTTACAATTGGTAGTGCTTCGATGATTGGTCTGCCAGGAACCGGAGGATTGATCAGTAAGTGGTACCTTGCGCTTGGTGCTCTGGATATCGGCCGGCCCATTTTCGTTGTAATTATCTTGGCCAGCAGTCTTTTAAATGCTGTTTACTATATGCCGATTATAGTTAATGCTTTTATGCAGCAGGAGGAATTTGAACATGAGGCTAAGCCGGTACCCCGCCAAATGTTGATTCCTTTAATTGTTGGCATGGCAGCAATTATCTTTTTCGGAGTTTTTTCAAGGCCTGTTATAGTTCTGTTAGAGAGTGCAATGCAAATGTTTTTCTAGTGAACTGCACAGTATTTATAATTGTTAATCTAATCAAAATAGAGTTATAATATGTACTTTGGAGGTGGCTTCGATGGGTGAAGCGACAGCAATAACGGTTATACTTTCTGTAATACTATTTCCAATTATCATGACCCCGGTTATTATGTTGGCAGGCGGGCGTTCAGAAAAACTGCGT
>PWEB01000116.1 GCA_003553305.1 Syntrophomonadaceae bacterium | reverse complement strand
TATCTTGATTATATCTTGATTATAAGATAATTGGAACTATAAATAATCAAATAGAAACACATAAAAAATTAACAATTATTCAAGCTAACAAAACTTAACTATTCAGAATCTGCAGACTCGCCTTCACCTGCTTCTCCCTCCGGTGATCTCAGGCTGACATTGCGCATCGGGATAATTGTTGACACTGCATGCTTATAAACAAGCTGCTGCTTTCCTTCTACTTCGAGCAGCAGTGTGAAGTTATCAAAGCTCCGGACAGTCCCCTTGATTTGATAGCCATTCACCAAAAATACAGTGCTTAACATGTTTTCTTTACGAATCTGGTTTAGAAAAGTGTCTTGTAAATTGAACGCGCTTTTCATATGTCGGGCTCCTTCCTATTTTATATCTAGTTCTTTCATTATTTATTATTCGCCCGGTAAGGGGTAATGTCCTTCACTTTAAAGCAAATATTTTCTGTTAAATTATCAAAATCCTTAATTTCTGTGATATCTATCCATTCTATAGCTTTATCGCGGCGAAACCAGGTTAACTGACGCTTGGCTAAATTGCGGGTCTGTTTATTTATTTCTTCTTTTGCCTCTTCAAACCCCATTTTCCCTTCTAAGTATGCAAACAGCTGCCGGTAACCGAGCACCTCCAATCCGGGGTCTTTTGCGCTGTAACCCTGCCTGGATAGGTTGCGCACTTCGTCAAGGAAACCCTGTCTAAACATCATTTCAACCCGTTGTTCAATTTTTTCGTAAAGGGCTTCCCGATTCATGTCCAGGCCGAAGATAAGGGTTTTGTAGGGTATGTTTTGTTGCCTGGATTCTGTGTTTGTTACCTGCTTTGAAATTGGCTTTCCTTCCAGGGTGTAAACTTCAAGAGCCCTGACAATCCGTTTTTTGTCGTTGGGATGTATTTTTGAAGCAGCCTCCGGATCGATGATTTTTAAGCGGGCATATAGTTTTTCGAGGCCTTCTGTTGACGCGAGTTGTTCATAAGTCTTCCGCAAATCCGAGCTGGGTCCCTTTTGACCAAAAGCGTAATTTTTAGTCACTGCACTAATGTATAAACCGGTGCCCCCAACCATGAACGGAAGTTTCCCTGCATCCCAAAGCTGTGCTATCTTATTATATGCAAACTTTTGATAGTCTGCCACACTAAAATACTGGTGTGGATAAACAAGATCGATTAAGTGATGTCTTGCGATATTCTGCTCTTCAGGGGAGGGTTTTGCAGTTCCGATATCAAGACCGCGGTAAACTTGTGCCGAATCAGCGCTGATTATATCGGTTCTTAAGCGCCGGGCCACTTTTAAAGCCAGGGCAGTTTTTCCGACAGCTGTCGGACCGACCAGAACAAGCAGTGGTATCCTATCTTCATTTTTTGAATCGGAGCTGGAATCGGACATGGCCTCATCTCCAAGTCTGCAGCTTAATTTCCCTCGCTGCGATGAAAACTTTTATCTAACTGCGCTTTGTCAAAACTGATCACTGTTGGCCTGCCGTGTGGACAGTAGCGGGCCAGGGGAGTATTCTCCCACTCTTCGAGCAGCTGCTCCATCTCATCTCTGGATAAGGGTTGTTTGGCCTTTATTGAACGGTGACAGGCAATGGTTTTATAGATCTTATCCCGGTATTCGTCAGCTGATTCCTGGTCGGCTGTCAAGATTTGTTCCAGTAGATCGTATAGTTGAGCCCTGTTAACATTTTCCCTGAGCATAAAGGGGACTGCCTTGATAGCATAACAGTCTTCGCTAACCGGTTCGAGTTGAAATCCTGTTTCCTGCAGGAGGGGCAGTAAAACAGGCAGCCTGTCGCGCCAGGCCGGGGGCAGTTCAAGGTTGAGGGGTAAAGTCAGCTGGGTGATATTTCCCTCGCTTTTTGACTGGCTTTGCTTTTGGAGTTGATTGTAAATTACTCTTTCATGGGCTGCATGCTGATCAATCAATAAAAGTTTTTCATCTTCCTGGACAACGAGGTAACTTTGCAAAAACTGACCGATCAGGTAACATCCCCGGGGAGCTGCTCTGAGAGGATCTCCTCCCTCCTCCCCTCTTCTTTTAATGATGTCTTCCCGGGAATTTGCTTCTGTTGCGCTCAGCGGTGTATGCTGCCAGTTCCGGGAATTCTCCCTTGCCTGAGACGGAAAAGATTCAAAGCGGTCTTGCCTGTGATGTGACTTACTGGTTTTGCTATACTGAGCAGGTGTATAGCCGGGTGTATCAATACTATCAGGCCATTGAGGGATGTTTTTATTTTCCTGAAGTGATAGCTTAACCGCTTTATAAACTAACCCTTTCACTATTTCAGGCTTTTGGAAACGGATTTCGATTTTGGCAGGATGAACGTTGACGTCAATCATTTCAGGTGGAATACTTAGATTTAACACTGCAAGCGGATGGCGCTGACTGGGCAGCAAATCTCCATATCCGCGTTCTAAAGCGTTTATAAGCATCGGGTTTCTGATCAGGCGGCCGTTGACAACCAGGGTGATCCAACGCCTTGTGGACCTGGTCATATGTGGAGCGGAGATAAAACCACTCAGAGTGCAGCCTGAAGCTGAATCCTTGCGGTTTACTTCAAGCATTGCTTCTACTGGATCTCTACCGTAAAGAGCGCCAATTACATGCAGGAGGACGCCGTCCCCTGAAGAACTGAACATAGTCTTCTTTCCGCTTTTTAAAGTGAAGGCTACTTCCGGGTGAGTCAGGGCCAGTTCTGAGAGCAAAGTGCTGATCCGGGTTGTTTCAACATTATCAGCGCGCAGAAATTTAAGTCTTCCCGGGGTGTTGTAAAACAAATCTCTTACTTCAACCCTGGTTCCCGGAGGAGCGCCTACCTCCTCCTCTCCCTCAAGTTCCCCACCGCTTATAGTAATCTGTGCTCCTGCAATAGAGTCTTTTGACCGGGTGGTCATCTTAATTCTGGATACTGCCGCTATGCTTGGTAAAGCCTCTCCCCGGAAGCCCAGGCTGGAAAGGTGATCTAAGTCATCAAGCGCGGTAAGCTTGCTGGTGGCAAATCTTTGAAAAGCCAAAGGTAACTCTGGAGGGTTGATCCCGCAGCCATTATCGGTAACAGTGAGGAGGCGCTTCCCCCCGCCCTCGATAGTTACCTCAATCTTTGTTGCCCCGGCATCCATGGCATTTTCTACCAATTCTTTGACCACTGAAGCCGGATTCTCGATCACTTCTCCGGCAGCTATTTGTTCAGCAGTACTTTTGTCGAGGATTTTTATTACCATCCTTATTCAAACTCCTCTTCTAAATCCGTTTGTTGATTTTCGATAAGTTGTTTTTGTAAATCATATAGTTTTTGGATCGCTTCTAAGGGAGTGATCCGGTTTACATCGATTTCCTTTAAGTCTTCAATAATCTCTAATTCATGAGAATAATCGGAATACGGTTCACTGACCATAGGGAGTAAGCTCAGCTGCTGATCCCCGGCTGAAGATGCAGCCAGTTCAAGTTCGTTGAGGATTTTTTCAGCCCGAATCAGAACTTCCATGGGCACTCCGGCCAGGCGGGCTACATTAATCCCGTAACTTTTATCTGCTTTTCCGGGCACGACTTGTCGTAAGAAAATTACCTGCCGCCCTTTTTCTTTGACAGCTATCGTATAATTTTTTATACCGGGCAGTTCGCCCTCCAGGGTTGTTAATTCGTGATAATGGGTGGAAAAAAGTGTTTTAGCTTTAATTTTTCGGCTAATATACTCCAAAACTGAGCGAGCGATACTCATACCGTCGTAGGTGCTGGTGCCCCGTCCTATTTCGTCTAAAATAATCAGGCTGTCGGGAGTTGCATCTTTAAGAATAGCTGCTGTTTCTTGCATTTCGACCATAAAAGTGCTGTGACCGCGGCTCAAATCGTCGGTAGCGCCGACCCGGGCAAAGATGCGATCCAGAATCGGTAATTCGGCCGCGTCGGCAGGAACATAACTACCCATCTGGGCCAGCACGTTTATCAGGGCTGCACTGCGGATATAGGTGCTTTTACCGGCCATATTCGGGCCGGTGATGACCAGCAGGTAATGGTTTTTATCCATCTTGATATCGTTGGGGACGAAGCGTTCCATAGCCAGCTGCTCGACTACCGGGTGGCGGGCCAATTGGATTGACATTGTCTTGTTTCCGGAAAATTTCGGCCGGCAATAGCCATTTTTTTCAGCAACTTCAGCCAGGCTTTGAATACAGTCAATACAGGCCAGATCACTGGAAGCTGATAGCAGTTTGTCCGTATAGGAGCTGACATTTTCGCGCAGCTCTTCAAAAAGGGTATACTCGAGGGCGGCCAACTTATCACGGGCTCCCGTAATCTGCTCCTCCATCTGCTGCAGCTCCTCGGTTGTAAAACGCTCGGCATTAACCAGGGTTTGTTTACGGTGATACTCAGAAGGGACAAGTTCAAGGTTTGTCCTGGTGATCTCAATGTAGTAGCCAAAATTTCGGTTGTAACCGATGCGCATAGACTTAATGCCGGTCCGTTCTTTTTCTTTCTTTTCGAAATCAAGAAGCATGGCATTGCCATCCTGGGAAAGTTTCTTTAAACGATCAACTTCTTCGTTGTATCCGGGTTTAAAGAGGCCGCCTTCTTTTAAAGTCAGCGGCGGGTCATTCACCAGGGCACTTTCAATTAAACCACTTAAATCTTTGAAGTCGGGAAGGTTAGCGCTGACTTCTTGAAAAAGGGGCGCGTCATAATCAGCGATCATTATTTTAAGCGTTTCAATCCGCTGCAGGGTGGTTTTTAAAGAAATCAGGTCACGGGCATTGATTCTCTGATAAGATAATCGGCTGCAAAAACGTTCAAGATCAAAAATTTCCTGCAGTAATTTTCGCAACTCTCGTCTTTGTAGTGGTTTATCAAGGTATTCATTTACCCCCTCCAGCCGGTTTTCTATCTTTTGCTGGCTTAAGAGGGGCATTTCTACCCAGTGTCTGAGAAGCCTTCTGCCCATGGCAGTCATGCAGCGATCGAGCAGACCGAGCAGGCTGCCTTGTTTGCTGCCTTCGCGAATTGACTGGGTTAACTCCAGGTTGCGGCTGGTTACATTGTCGATTATCATGTTGCGGTTGGTAAAGTAAAGCTCGAGGCGGTGAAATTGCTTGTCGTCTCCGGATAATTGCTGTAGTATTTGAAGATAGGCTAAAGCAGAAGCACCGGCTGCTGCCGCTAATGGATAGTTATCAAGGTTTAAATCCTGCCAGGTGTTTTCCTTCCACTGTCCCTTTATAAGCTGCTTTGATTCAACAGGGTCGGGAATATAAGGTAGTTGATCGATCAGACCGCTGTTGTTCATTTCAATTTGTTTGCTGCATAACTTTTCAATTTCAGAGTTTCCACATAGCAGTTCTGAGGGTTGAAGCCGGTGCAACTCATCAGAAATTGCTTCCCAGGCTCCCTCCCCATTTTGTTCGGTTATCTGAAAATCACCGGTTGAGATATCTACTGCGGCCAGGCCGTAGTGGTTGTTGTTTTGGCTGATTACGCAGGCCAGGTAATTATTGCGGCTTTCTTCGAGCATTTCAGGATCAGTGATCGTTCCGGGGGTTAATACCCTGGTTATTTCACGCTTAACAAGGCCTTTGGCCTGTCCGGCATCCTCGACTTGCTCGCAGAGCACAACTTTATAACCTTTGCTGAGCAATTTATTTAAATAGGTTTCCGCTGAATGCATGGGGACCCCGGCCAGGGGAATTGGATCTTCAGAGCCGGCATCCCGGGAAGTAAGGGCAATTTCCATCTCTCTTGCCGCCAGTTGAGCATCTTCAAAAAATAATTCGAAAAAATCGCCTACCTGAAAGAGTAAAAGCTTATCAGGATGCTGTTCCTTGATCGCTTTATATTGTTCCATCATCGGGCTTGTCCGGTTCAATTAAACGCTCCTTCCATTTCACCAAACAGGTTCCAGGTTCTTGCTTCAGTAATACGGACATTTATCAAACGTCCAATAAGGTTATCAGGGCCTTTGAAGTGGACCAGTTTGTTGGTCCTGGTTCGACCGGTCTGCAGTTCAGGATCGCCTTTGCTCGGACCCTCCACTAAGACTTCGTAAATTTGATTAACCATCTTGTCATTTTCTTCCTTACTGATCCGCTGCTGAATTTTATTTAAATATTGCAGCCTTTTTTCTTTTACCGCATAGGTAATGTCGTCTTCCAGTTTGGCTGCTTTTGTACCATAGCGTGGAGAATAAATAAACGAGAAAGCACTATCAAAGCGAACCTTTTCCAGCAAGTCCGCCGTTTCTAAAAACTGCTCCTGTGTCTCTCCCGGAAAACCAACAATAATATCTGAAGTAACCGACACTCCCGGAATAGCTGTTTTAATGTTTTTGATTAACTGCAGGTATTGTTCCCGGGTATAACGGCGGTTCATTTTGTTTAAGATCTGGTTGTTTCCGGCCTGGGCCGGCAGATGAAAATGTT
>PWEB01000230.1 GCA_003553305.1 Syntrophomonadaceae bacterium | reverse complement strand
CCGGCGTGCGGGATGTTTTTCAGGACGACCGTATTTGACCTGATTTTTCCGCGTTTGTTAGCCGGAGAAAAGATTAATGCTGCTGATTTAGCCTCTCTTGGTCATGGTGGTTTCTGTCGTCGTTGCGAAACTTGCACTTATCCTGCTTGTTCGTTCGGCAAATGATTGTTTTTTAATTCATAGGAGGTCAATAATTTGGATTCTAAATTAATAATGCAGGAATTGTTGAGTTGTTTAGATCAAAAAAAACCTGTGGCGCTGGCTACGGTTATTTCTTCTACCGGTTCAACCCCAGCCCGGGTAGGAACTAAGATGATCATATACGAAAATGGTTCTATCACGGGAACTATCGGTGGTGGTTGCCTGGAAGCGGCTGTGATTGAAGAAGCCAGGCAAGTTATTAAGGAAGGTAAACCCCGTTATACTCATTACAGCTTAGATCAAAAAGAAGCAGCCGTTCTGGGCATGGTCTGCGGCGGGGAAGTAACTGTATTTATTGATTCGATTATTACCAGCCCGGAAATGGTAATCCTGGGGGCCGGTCATATTGCCCAATATCTGGCCCGAATGGCAAAATTGCTTGACTTTAATGTAACGGTCATTGATGATCGGGAGGATTTTGCTAATCCGGATAGATTTCCTGAAGCAGACAATTTGATTGTCGATGATATTTCCACTGTCTTAGAAGATTACAAGATTTCAAAGAATACTTACCTGGTTATTTTAACCAGGGGGCATAAGTATGATCAAATAGCATTAGAAAAGGTTGCTTGCTCTGATGCAGCCTACATTGGCATGATTGGCAGCCGCAATAAAATAAAAACTGTTTTTGATGACTTGAAACAAAATGGTTACCCTTCATCATGCCTGGAAAAAGTCCATGCCCCTGTAGGGCTCAAATTGGGTGGAAATACTCCTGCGGAAATTGCGCTGAGTATCGCCGCTGAAATTATTAAAATACATCATCAGGAGAATCAGGATTAAGATGGAACCAGAGCATAGCATCAAGCTTAAAAAACTACACCGCCAGTTAGTATTAATTAAGGGAGCCGGTGATCTGGCCAGCGGGGTTGCCCTGCGTCTTTACCAGGCTGGCTTCAAAGTTGCAATGACCGAACAGGTGAGACCAACAGTTATCCGCCGTCCGGTTTCTTTTGCCCAGGCTGTATATGATGGAAAAGTGACTGTAGAAGGAGTTCAGGCTCAGAAGGTTGAGGGAGCAAGTATATTAAAAGCTGAAACCGTCTATAATTTAATAAATCAAGCGGTTATTCCCGTTGTTGTCGATCCTGAACTTCATGTTCTAAATTACTTGGAGCCTGAGATTTTTATAGAAGGGACCCTTTCTAAAAAAAATCATGGGACCACCCTTCAAGACGCCCCCCTGGTTATTGCCCTGGGTCCAGGTTTTCAGGCCGGCCGTGAAGTCCACGCTGTTGTGGAAACCAGGCGCGGTCATTATTTGGGACAGGTTATCTACAGCGGAGAAGCTCTGCCTAATGATGGTCGGCCCGGTGTGGTAGATGGATACAGCGTGGAGCGTTTATTAAAAGCTCCTGCGAGCGGAATATTCCGGCCCAGGCTTAAAATAGGGGACCTCGCTTCTGCCGGTGAGGTTGTAGGTTATGTGGCAGATACTCCTGTTTTGGCTAATATATCCGGAGTTATCCGCGGCCTGATCCATGATAGTGTTAAAGTTAAGGAGCACATGAAGATCGGTGATATTGATCCTCGGGCCCGGCGCGATCATTGTTTCAGCGTTTCCGATAAGGCCAGGGCAATTGGCGGCGGAGTTTTAGAGGCCATTTTAGCCTGTGAGTAATATAAGTAGATATAAATTGAAACTATCAAAAAAATTATTTAAGAAGCGAGGGTTCATGGTGTTAACTCTAAAAGTCAATAAAAGATTAAAAGATTTTTCACTGGATCTCGATATTGTTTTGCCAGAAAATAGCCTGGTTATCCGTGGGCCTTCCGGATCAGGGAAAACAACCTTGTTAAGGTGTATTGCCGGCTTGGAAAGTATGCCGGACGGCTTTATTAGATTCGGTGATACAGTTTTCCTTGATACATTAAAAAAAATCTGGATACCCCCGGCTCAGCGCGGCATTGGTTTTGCTTTTCAGAATTACCTTCTTTTCCCCCACCTAAACGTTAAAGACAATATTTTATACAGTCTGCGATCTCAGGGTAAAGGCAAACACCCTGTGGAGCTGAAACCATTGGTAGACTTGATCGATGGATTGGAACTCCCTTTTTCATATTTGTCACGTTATCCACGGGAGCTCTCCGGCGGTGAGAAGCAAAGGGTAAGCCTGGCCCGGGCTCTTTTGGCAGGACGCCGTCTTTTATTAATGGATGAACCTTTCAATGCCATAGATCGAAAGTGCTGCTGCCGTCTTATTGATTATATATATGCATGGATCAATAAACATGATACCATGGCCATTATTGTTTCTCATACTGAAAAAAATTTACATGTATTAGAAAGCAGCATCCTTAGCCTGGAAAACGGACGGGTTAACTCATTCTATGAAAAGGGCTGTGCATGAGTAAAAACAGATCAGCAAAGCTGATTGAAATCTGTCCGGTCTTGATTTTATGCCCGAGATGGAGCTTGTAAAATGCAGCATATGAATAGAAAGATTATTATACTGGTTATTATTATGAGCTTCTTCATTGGATTGGGAACAGCCTTTTATCGGGACTTATCAGCTTCCCCACAAAGGGATAACATTTCTAAACTAGTTGTTTACTGTGCTGCGGGAGTGCGAGTTCCGGTTGAGTTGCTGGCTCAGGAATATGAAGAGATCAGTGGGGTAAATCTGGATCTGATATATGGTAGCAGTGGAAACTTAAGATCTCAGATTGTATCACGTGGAGCAGGTGATATTTACATTCCCGGAGACCCCCGGTTTCTTGATGATACGGATTATGTGGCCGCACGGGAAATTGCTTATCATTCTCCGGCCCTGGTTGTCAATGCTTCCCAGGAACATCATATAGGAAATCTTCATGAACTGTTAAATTCGAATATTAGCTTTGTGCTTGTCAACCCCGACTCAACGGCTTTAGGTGAAATGACGGAAGTAATAATAGAAGGAATAGGCTTATCTGATCAAATTAAAACAAGACTTTACGGTCGAGTAGCCACAGCCAATCAAGTCCCTCTCTATGTGAGTCTGGTTGATGGATTAGCAGGGATTAGCTGGTACAGTAATTGTCTTATCAACAAAGAAGATTTGACAATTATAGAGCTTCCAAAAGATTTACAAATGAGAATCCCGATTATTGGGGTAGTTCTTAAAATAAGTGAGCAGCAGGAGAAGGCTGAGGATTTCCTGCATTTCCTGAAATCAGATAGAGCAAATCAGGTTTTTAAGAAATGGGGTTACGAAATAGAGGATTAATATTATCTATTGGCTAGATATGGAGGAGATAAAGATTAATGTTCCAGGCGTAACATCAACTTATGAGATTCTTAGAAGAAAAGCGCTTCAACTTATCTTTAATGATAAAGATCTGCAGCATAGAGAATTCACTGCTGCTCCACTTACTCCAGAGGCGGCTATAGGCCGTTCGTCATGTTGTGACTATGTTTTGCTAAAAGGAAAAGAGCGACTTTTGCAGGCAGAAATTGACGGCTTTGTTGGTCAGGCTTTTACGGATAGGCCGGGCTATTACCAGGGACAACTTAATAATGTTTTTAACTTTCCCCTGGAAGATAATTTTGAGCGGGCAGTGTTTATTTCCTTTTTAAATGCTCTGCTTCGCAGGCAGGATGTCATTCAAAAATCGATGCACTGTCGGGATGAATCCCCGGCGCACTGTGCATTACTGCTTTCTGAGCATATCAAAAAGGTTTTCGAACCGGGCAAAGTTGTCCTGATCGGTTACCAGCCCCGTTTTGCTGAAACCCTGGCCGATTCCTTTGCATTGCGGATCAATGATCTTGATCCTGACAATCTCGGGAAAACAATAAAAGGCGCAGCGGGAGTCTCTATAGAGTCTTCCGCTGCTTCAGAAGAAAATATGGAGTGGGGGGATCTGGTTGTTGTGACCGGCAGTTCGATTATTAACAACACATTTCCATCATTTAATTTATCGAATAAACCGGTTCTTTTTTTCGGCACAAGCATTGCGGGACCGGCCCAGGTCTTGGGTTTAAATCATTTTTGTCCTTTAAGCTTTTAAGTCTCTATTTCCCTTTCCAGGCGAGGAGATGTGGAAGTCAATGCGCATAAATTTATTGAAAGTAGTATTTTCCTCTGTATTTATCTTATTCTTTTTATTATTGGTGGCTACTTATGCTCAGCTCTTTATAAAGTTAGATTGGAATAACCTTTTAGGCCTGTTAATCACTGAAGAAGTTCTTTTTTCAATTCGCTTCAGCCTGGGAACTTCTTTGACAGCCCTTGTTTTAGCTATACTGGTTAGCATACCTACTGCATATGTACTGGCTCGTTATCCTTTCTTCGGGAGTAAAGCAGTAGAATCCCTTTTTTACCTGCCGGTTTTTTTGCCGCCCCTTATTTCAGGGCTTGCTCTCTTACTGCTTTTTTCAAGTGGTGGTGGACGCTGGTTGGCTGAACAGGGCTGGGATTTCATCTTTAGCTTTCGCGGGGTAATTATTGCTCAATTTTTTGTAGCAGCGCCTTATGCAGTGCGTTCCTTCCAAACCGCTTTTCAAGCAGTCGACCGGTCTTATGAAGAAGCAGCAGAAACACTGGGCGATAGTCCGGCAAAAGTATTTATGAAAATCACCCTGCCCCTTTCTGCGACTGGTCTTTTTGCAGGCAGTTTATTAGCATGGGCCCGCGCATTAGGTGAGTTTGGGGCGACAATTATGCTTGCCGGCATGACCCGGATGCAAACGGAAACCCTGCCTACTGCGATTTATCTAAATATGTCCCTGGGTGATTTAGACTCCGCTGTAGCGGTGGCTGTCATTATGCTGATTCTAGCAATGGTTCTGGTTCTGTGTCTGCAATTTATACTCTTTAAAAAGCAAAGAATCGATCACTATCAATAAATTTCAGTAGAGCTTTATCTTCAAAACAGGTATATATTACGGCAAGTAATTTTATGAAGCAGAGGAGTTGTATCTATGCCTTTCAAACTACGTTCAAAAATTTGGCTCGAAGATCAGGGTAAAGTTTTTGGAGACGGGCCCTGCGATCTCCTGCAGCGCGTGGACAGGTTAGGTTCACTCCGTAAAGCTGCTGGAGAGATGAAAATGTCGTATCATCAGGCCTGGAATTTGATTAAAATGCTGGAGGATAATTTAGGGTTTGCACTTATCGAAAGGCAAGTAGGTGGTCCCCGGGGCGGGGGATCATCACTTACTGGAAAAGGAAAAATACTAATGTTGCGCTACCTCGAATTTCGCAATAAAGCCAATGAAAATCTACAAATTTTGTATGACCAATACTTTTGTGATCTGTCACTATAATTAAAAAGTATTAACCATATTTATAAACCGTCAATCTTTCGGAACCATGCGGATAACCCCGCCTCTGCAGGCAGCAGCACAGGTTCCACAACCCCCGCATTTCTTAAGATCAACTGTAAAGGTGGTATCTTCCCTGGTCCGGGCCTCTCTCGGGCAAGCCTCGACGCATTCGTCACAGCGTACACATATCCCGCAGTGCAGGCAGCGCTGGTATTCGTCGCGGATTGTAAACTGATCAGGGTCGCTGCTTTTTTGATTAGTGTGGAGCCGCAGATCAAAAGGATCAATCGGTTCCTTTATTTCCGGGGCATAATCAAAACCCTGCAGTTCGGCATGGATCCGTTCAGCACATTCACGGCCTTTACGGATACTGTTAGCGACAAGTCCCAGGCCTACCGCATCACCGGTAATTGATATTTTCTGGTGAACTGTTTTCCCTGTATCATCAAGAGTTTCAAAAAAGCCCCGGGGATTAAGCTGTTTGGTTAATTCAGCAGGTAAAAAGTCCAGGGTCGGGACTTCATTGATAAAGGCAATGGCGTCTCCGGGAATAAAGGTATTATTTCCGGTGCTGTCCCTAACTGTGATTCCTTCCTCTACTACTTCCTCCAAGAAATAGGGATACATCAACTGAACCCCGGCCTTGATCCATTTCTGCAGTTCACCAGGATTTGCTGAAGGAGCCTGGATATCAATAACTGCGATTTTATTTGGTTTAAGGCCCAGTTGGGTCAGCGCTTCGATGCCGTCTAAGGCAGCATCACCGCAGCCGATCAGCACCGCCCGAGGTCCGATAGTAATTTTTTCGCCCAGGTTGAATGATTTAAGAAAATCAACGCCGCCCCTGATCAACTCCTTACCTTTAACCGGCGGAAGGATGGGATGGTGAGCCCCGATGGCCACTATGATATGGTCGTTTTCTTCAACCAGGTTATTGAACATTTCACCATCTACTTTTTGACCAAAGTGATATTT
>PWEB01000034.1 GCA_003553305.1 Syntrophomonadaceae bacterium | reverse complement strand
CGACCGTAGCCGAGTTTCATGATGTCTTGCATGGTGAAGTGCTGACCGCTCCTGATCACATGAACAGGATTGTTGAAGAGGTTGTTGTCGGGACGATGACAATTGAGAGTGCCCTTAGTTACTTAAGGCGGGCTCCGAACAAGGCCCTGATTACAGGTGGTGACCGCAGTGACATGGCTTTGACTGCTCTTGAAACCAGCACTTCGGTGATTATATTCACCGGTGGATTATACCCTGATGTCCAGGTGCTTTCCCGGGCTGAAGAAAAAGGGGTTCCTGTAATTCTCGTGCACGAAGACACTTATTCAACAGTTGAAAATCTGCAAAGCATATACCGCAGCATACATCCTGATAACAAAGAAGCAATCAAAATCTGTGAAAATAATGTTCAAAAATACCTGCAGTGGGATAAACTTGTTGATCACGTAAAGAGTTAAACTATTTAAGAAGCTTAATCTTTGATCGTATGCAACAACAAGCGGCTAAAAGCCGCTTGTTTTCTTTAAAGCCAGAGATATTCTGCAGCAGGGATTAGTAATGATCGAATTTCATGCCCTAATTATCGTAACGGACCACCTTGTTTTGCCAGGTTCTGATCTTGATGTAGTCTTTACCGCTGCTGACCAGGTATTCGGGAAGCATTGGTGTTTTGCCCAGGCCAAAAGGAGCATTAACCACGAAAGTCGGGATAGCCAGCCCTGAAGTATAGCCCCGTAAGTTTTCCATGATTTCAATGCCTTCTTCCACTTTTGTGCGAAAATGAGAAGTTCCCCTGACTGCCTTGGCATGGAAAATATAGTAGGGCCGAACCATGATTTTGAGCAGTTCCTGATTCATTTTACGCATCACAAACGGATCATTATTAACACCATTTAATAATACTGCCTGATTACCCAAACCTACTCCTGTGCGGGCCAGCTTGAAACAGGCTTCCTGGGCCCGGGGCGTTATCTCTAATGGATGGTTGTAGTGGGTGTTAATGTAAAGAGGCAGGTGCTCTGAAAAAATTCTGCACAACTCGTTATCAATGCGCTGCGGCATGGTTACTAAGGTGCGTGAACCAAAGCGTTTGATTTCAAGGTGAGGTATTTTATCCAACTCATCTAACAGCCAGGCGATAGTCTGATTGTCAAGCATAAAACCATCTCCGCCGGTCAGCAATACATCACGCACTTCTTCATTGTTGCGAACATATTCAATCGCTTCTTCCAGCTGTTCATGTGGAGTAGCAAGATCGTTTTCGCCAATTTCTCTTCGCCGCTGACAGTGCCGGCAGTACATCGCACACTGGTTAGTAACCTTGATAATCAGGCGATCTGCATAGCGGCGGGTCACTGCAGAGGTGGGAGAAGTAAATTCTTCACCCATCGGGTCATCGTAACCGCCTTCATCAGAGTATTCATTGATGCTGGGAATACACTGTTTTTTGACCGGATCTTCAGGATCGTCGGGGTCAATTAGGCTCAGGTAATAGGGGGAAACTGCCCAGCGGTACTTTGAACCGGTGGTATCTATATCTTCTATTTCTTTTTTATCGAGTGGTAATAATTCTTTAAGAACTCCGGTTGTGGTAATCCGGTTTTTTAACTGCCAGCGCCAGTTTTCCCAATCTTCATCTGATGCATTAAAATAATTTTTGATTCTCTTCTGGTTTTCAAGAATCTGAGACCAGCGATTAAATCCAAAAGGCATTATTTTTAAGGCTTCTTTATAGTCAGCAATTGCGTCTTTTAATTCATCGGCCCGCTGATGAGCCATATTTTGTTTTTCATTTACACTTTTTTCTGCGGCCATTTGCTATTTTTCCCTCCAAACCTTCAATTTATCACACTATTCTATAGAAATTATACTTTGAATATACTGATTTGTCAAAGCTTATACGCAGCGAGCAGGCATGCCGGAAGCTGTGGAGAATTGTAAATATCAGGAGGAGGCAGAGACAATTATGATAGAAGCTTTAAGCATGTTTACAGCTTATTTGATAGGTGCTTTCCCCACGGCCTATCTGCTTGGAAGGTTGTTCAAGAAAGTAGATATCCGGCAGATCGGTTCAGGAAATGTCGGGGGTATGAATATGTACCGCGCTGCAGGAATCTTGCCCGGTCTTTTAACAGTCTTGTTAGATCTGGCCAAGGGAGCAGTGGCTGTGAACCTGGCGTTATCACTAAGTGGAGAACTGACTGTTGTATTGATCAGCAGTGGACTGGTGGTTTTGGGTCATAATTACAGTATATTCCTAAGTTTTAAAGGTGGTAAGGGCCTGGCTACGAGTTTGGGCGTATTTTTAGTCCTTTCCCCGGACATTATATTATATATAATTTTGCTGGCGCTTATTTTATCATTAATTTTGAAAGATATAAACACCGCTTTCGGCAGTGCTACCGTGGGCATCCCTATTGTCTTATACTTCCAACACCAGCAGTGGGGGTGGGTTTTGTTCGGTCTGGCTATTGCTGCAGTTATTATAAGCAAGCATTTAAATGATTTCCAGGCCTATAGTCAGAGGCGTAGGGAACTGCGGTAAGTAAAGTGTTTCGTGCTGCAGTGATTAGCTAGACCTCAAAGTAACTAAATAGCTGGCCGAAGTTAATCCCGGCGATCATTTCATTTTTATAACGGTTATAAAGCTGACGGTTTCCTTCCTCGAGATGGTATGATTTAATACCGTGGGAAATTGAGAGGAATGTTTCAATATATGCGGCTAGCTGGTCGCAGGCCTTGATAACTTCACCATCTAACGGATTGTATTGATTATGGTTATAGTGCTTGCTGATCTCTTCAGATCCAACGTGCAGGATTTGTCTGTTTTCGGTAATCTTACTGGCAAACTCATCATCGGTAAAATACCGCAGCTCATCATGCCATTCTACCGGGAGCAGGGGGAAGATACGCTCCTCCAACTGCCTGTGCTCTATTTCTTTTATAATATCTTCGATTCCAGGACCAGACCTTTTAACCGGTGAAACAATGTCCCTGGTCAAAACTTCCGGTAGATCATGAAACAGGCCGGCGAAATAGTTGTTATAGATCCTTTTTGGGCAAGCGTTGAGCTCTATTGAACAAAGATAACTGATCATAGCCACAATTAGCATGTGTCCCATTACTGAAGTTTTCGGTACACGGGGCGATTGAGCCCAGCGCTGCTGAAATCGTAGTTGTCCAACCAGGTCCAGAAAATTGCTGGTCTTTTTACCTAAAGCGAGTTTTTGCACACCGGCCAAATCATAGTGTTCTTCAATCTGGTTGGCAATAGATGCCCGGGTATCCTCGAGACCATAAAGTCCTTCGTTGAGACGGTATATGATTTTAAATTCCCAGTCGGTAGCAAGATAGTGGGCTGCTTTTAAGATTCTTTTTTCATGGCTGACCCGGTCAGAGGTAAAATAATACTCCTTCATCATTGCCAGTAAATCAACCTGCAAATTAGAAACTTTATCCTTAAGCTTTTCTAGAACCCAGTTATTTAATTGCTCACCTTTTTCAGCCATCAGCTTATAATAAACCGGGGGCTTAATATCGGTCAGGACAATGCGGTGCAGGAATTCAAATAAGCCGCCCTCGATCAAACGCTGCCAGTCAATGACAGTTCCATGATCCGCTTCTTCTATTTTGGCCAGCACATATGCGTAAACCATTTTATGAGCTTGTTTGTCCAGTTCAGTAAAGTGTTCAGGCCGGATGTGGTCATTCCAGCGTTGAATGCTGGCCGCTTCATAAAGCAGCTCGAGCAATTCTTTCCTAATCATCGCGGTTCAACCTTTCTTTCGACCGAATTTTGATTCATTGCCTTTCAATAATCGGCCGATATTTTCATGATGACGAACAATAACCAGGATTGCTGAAGCGATTCCAAACCAAACATAAGCAATTTCAAAACCGAGCAGCAAAAACAGCAGGGGCGTTAAGAGCATCCCTACCATTGAACCAAGGGAAACGTAACGTGTAAAATAAACTATTAAAACAAAGCAAGCCAACACGATCAGGGTAACCCAGCCGGAAAGGGCGGTCAGCACACCAATAGAGGTAGCTACAGCTTTGCCTCCTTTGAATTTAAGGTAGATCGGGAAACTGTGCCCAAACATGGCCAGGAAACCGGCTCCTAGATAAACTGACGGAATATCAAAGACACTTTTAGCCAGGAGAACAGCGACAATCCCTTTGCTAAAATCAAGAATAAAAACAGGCAATGCAGAACGCCAGCCAAAAACACGTAAGACATTGGTGGCACCGATATTACAACTGCCGTGTTTTCTGATATCAGCTTTGTGAATCCACTTAGTTAGCATGTAGCCGAAGGGCAACGAACCAATCAGGTAAGCTGCTGCTAAAACCAGGTAAACCATAAATTACTCTCCTCTCCTTTGTCGTTTTCTAAATTTCACAATAATGGGCGTTCCGGTAAAATCAAACGACTCGCGCAACCGGTTTTCCAGATAACGCCGATAGGAAAAATGGATCAGTTCCGGTTCATTAGCAAAGAAAATGAACGTTGGGGGTTTAATTTCCGGCTGGGTAGCGTAAAATATTCGAACCCGCTTACCTTTAACAGTCGGGGGAGGGTTTACAGTAATGGCATCTTCCAGGAGTTCGTTTAATATTGGCGTCGGAATGCGCTTGTGTTGTTCCTGCCAGGTTTGCATAATTACTGGAAAAAGCTTGTCAAACCTCCACCCGCTTAGAGCAGACACAAAAACAACCGGTGCATAGGAAACAAAACCTAATAAACGATGCAGTTCAGCCAGGATGTTTTCACGGGCATTTTCTTTACTCCTGACCAGATCCCACTTGTTAATGACCAGGACCAGGCCTTTCCCTGCCTGATCTACATAGCCGGCCAGCCTTTGATCTTGCTCGGTTATTCCTATATCGGCATCAATTAACAATAGGGCCAGATCAGCACGCTGGACTGCTTTTAAAGAACGTAAAACACTGTAATATTCAACGGAATCTTTTACCTTACTTTTGCGCCGCATCCCGGCAGTATCAATGATCATACACGGTTGTTCATTGTATTCAAAATAAGTGTCTACCGCATCCCTGGTAGTTCCCGGCATCTGGTTTACTACAACTCGATCTTTGCCAAGCAAGGTATTGATTAAGGAGGATTTGCCCACATTGGGACGTCCGATAACCGAGACTTTAATTGTGTCTTCCGGATAGGGATCTTCTCCGCTATCCGGTGGCAGGTTATCAGATACAATGTCCAATAGTTCCCCGATCCCGCGTCCATGTTCAGCAGAAATTGACAGCGGTTCACCCAATCCAAGGCCATAAAAATTATAACGGTCATTTTCATGCTTAAAGGTATCGAGCTTGTTAACTACAGGTATCACAATTTTCCCGCTGCGTCTGAGCATTTCTCCAATTTCTTCATCTAAAGCGGTGAGTCCTTCTCTTCCATCGAGAAGGAATATAATAACCTGGGCTTCTTCTACGGCTAAACCAACCTGGTGTTGAACCAGGGTGGTTATGGGATCTTCCTTACCGAAAGTCACCCCACCGGTGTCGACTACTACCAGGTTGCGCCCACGCCATTCAGTCATTCCATAGAGTCGGTCCCTGGTTACCCCCGGCACTTTCTCTTCAATTGCTGTCCTTGCTGTAGTTAGCCGGTTAAAGAGGGTTGATTTACCCACATTTGGCCTGCCAACTATGGCAATAATATTATCATTCATCAAAGCAGCCCCCTTTTTTGCATCTGATTCGAATAAGCAGCTTGTTCTCTGATTTTTGAAAGCAGCTCTAGGGGACCGCTTATTGCATAAACCGGAACCTGCAAGGCCTGCTCAAGCGCATTGATTGTCATATCATCTAAAAACAGGTTGCTATCTTCTTTAAGCATAGTATCGGGAATAAATACTACGTCACCCAGCGTTTTCCCCTGCAGGGCAGTTAGAAGATCGCTTCCGGTCAGTAATCCGCTTACGGTGACCTGTTCCCCAAAAAAGTTGTTTTTAATGGTGGCCAGTTCAACATCTAAATTCTTGATTGAACCTAAAAGCTTCACAAGCTCCATCAGCTGAGGCTCTGCAGCCAATCCGGAAACTAAAGTCATCTTGAGGTAGTTTTCGATTCCAGGTATATTTTGATCGGCGACAGACTTCAATTCATCGAGAAAATTTCTGGCCAGGCCAACCCCGTTCTCCAGTTGAGGATATCCTTCATATTCAATATCAGGAGGGATCGGTCTACTGGCCAGATTATAAAATTCATCTGCCAGAAAAACAAATCTACTCTCCCTTTTTTTAAGGAAATCATCCTGCATCCTATTTACCTGATCAATTAGATCCTCTGCTTTTCCAGAACTGTACTTTTCAAGTTTTGGCAATTCAGATCGATGGCTGGTCAGACCTACCGGTACCAGGGCAGTGCTTAAGATATTCGGACCCAGCTGTTCTAATTCTTTAATAGTATTTATCATCTCCTGACCCGTGTTATAGCCGGGGCAGAGCACTAACTGGGTATGAAACCTGAT
>PWEB01000009.1 GCA_003553305.1 Syntrophomonadaceae bacterium | reverse complement strand
CTGAAATCTTAAAGTTAATGTCAATACCCAGCTTATAAAGCAAATAACCGAGGAAAACAGTCCCGGGATTGATGTTCAAAACTTCTTTAATGCCGTACTGCGTGTAGTAGTATAAAAATTCTTCTACCCACATCAACGCATAATCATTAGGCTGACCGATGCCTGTAAAATAGCCGGTGATAGTCTCGCCACCTCCCAGGTGAACATTAGCCCCGTCTGTTCCTTTCGTGTCAAGACTTTCCACATAGCTGGCACCAACTATCTGCATAGCTGCCGCCACAGCCAGGATATCCCCCTGGTCACTTTCCTGTTCCTTCATTTTGCGGACCCTGATATAGCGGCCCGGCATGATGTCCTGATCCTTTATAGCCTGCTTCGCCTGACTGATTAGCCAGGGGAAATACTGCAGTGCACTGATTTCAAGAGTCACTGCATTGCTATCATTAAATGACTTTCCGGTAAAATCATAATCATCGCCCAACACGTTTCGATAAAACTCTGATATGGGCACAAAAGCCCCTTTATCCCTTTGCGTTATTAACCATTCGAGATCTTTCAAGTAAGGGGAATCCGCGTTTTCCAGGCGTTTCATAAGACCTGGCAGCTGCCTGGCTTCTACGGCCTGCTTATTGATTTCTTCAGCTGTTCCGTACTTGTTCACTATCTTCATCAAATCATTTACCAATTTATTGTTTGGATCAGCTAAAAATTCATTCAGCTCTTCAAACTTGGAAATACTCATCTTCATTTGGTTGTTCATAACTCTCCAGCCTCCATAGTAAATTTATTGATACTCATAAAAACGGGCAGCCCTATTTATAAAACCATTTTTTACGCTGGACTGCCATCTCAAGACGATGCTCCGCCAGGTTCTTTGCCGCTTCAATAGTGCTGATTTGGTCTCGTTCAGCTATTTTAAAAACTTTATCGATATTTTTGGAAATATTGGTATACACTTCTTGGTATGCCCTTTCACGAATATAACCGATGAATTGATGTGAGTTGGCAATCACCCCTCCTGCATTGAGAATGTAGTCTACCCCGTATGCAATCCCTTTATCGTGAAGCATTGCATAATGCTTTTCATCCTCGTCAAGCTGATTGTTGGCTGCTCCGGCAATTAATTTGCATTTGAGTCTGGGAATGCTCTGATCATTTAGTACCCCGCCCAGGGCACAGGGGGAAAAGATGTCTACCGGTTGATCATAGATCTGATCCGGGGTAACGATATCAATAGATAGTTCTTTTACCGCCCTGTTAATGCAATCTTCGTTGACATCAGCGCCAATAACTGTGGCTCCTTCCTCAATCAGATACCGCGCAAGCACAAAGCCGACATTACCCAAACCCTGAATAGCGATAGATTTATTTTTAAGGGAGGCAGTACCAAACACGATATCCGCAGCTGCCTTTATCCCATGGAAAACTCCGTAAGCGGTAACTGCGGAAGTGCTGCCTACCCCACCGTAAGATTCCGGCAAAGCCACACAACACTTCGTTTCTTTTGAAATGACGACCATATCTTCTTCGGTAGTCCCAATATCCACACCGGTTATATAGCGTCCGTTCAAAGTATTAATCATTTTTCCAAACGCCCTTAAGAGATCTTCATTTTTTTCCTTCCTGGCATCAGCAACAATTACAGCTTTTCCACCACCAAAGTCAATTCCCGCTGCTGAGTTCTTGTAGGTCATTGCCCTGGACAACCTCAACACATCAGTTAGTGCATCCTGGTCACTAGCATACTTCATGATGCGGGTCCCGCCAAATCCAGGGCCCAGCGCGGTATTATGCAAAGCAATAATGGCCTTTAATCCAGAAGCTCTGTCGTAACCATAAACCACCTGTTCATGCTCACCTTGCTCCAAAGCTTTGAACATTTCAATCCCCCCAATTAGTCAAGCGAGATAAATACACTTGTTGAACTAAAACGAAAGCCAGCTCTATACAGGCCTGCTGCTTCACTATTATCTTAACCGTCTTTTCGCCATAAAGGCAGGTCCGTTTCCTGGTCATGCTCCCTGAACAGCTCAGGTCCGATTATTTCCTCGATCACAAACTCTCCGGCAAATACAACTGTCCCTTTTTGCAGATGTCCCCCTTTAAGGTTGCCCTGCCTGTCACCCAGGGTCACATGCAGGTGCGCAGCCGGTTCACCGTCCCGCAGGCTTAAATTACCCAGACAACTGAGGATTTCAAGATGCTCATTAAACTCAATTTCTTCATAAACTCTCTTATCCTGATTATAATAACCGATCACTGCTCTTTCTACAGCGCCAATCACTTCCACTCTGGCACACTTAATATTTTCTTTAGCTGCAAAGACCTGCACACTTTCCAACAGATCCGCCCGAAAAGGCGCTCTGCCAATCCAAACCCGCCCCTTTTCTCCCTTTTTACTCCACATTCCAACGCCTCCTTAGCGAAGTATTATTATATACCAACAGCCTGAAATACTTGAAACCTATAAAAACAAAAAGCTATGGCGCTAACTATAACTCCAAGCACTGTTAAAACCAGGCTGGCAAGAATTAATATGCCCTGGATTTTAAAATAAGTATTTAGATCACCTATAAACATATCGAAGCTGCCCGGGAATTTTTCCCCGCTATTTTCCTGAAGCATTGCATCTGCATATTGCTTCGCGCTGCGCAGCTTTACTCCCAGTATAATGGTTATAATACCTGGGATTGCTCCGATTATAAAAGCAAAAAGTCCGGCAATAGCCGTAAATACCCCTCCAATAATTGTTATGATTCCTACAAAACCCATCCAGGAACTTAACTGCTGTAACTTTTCTCTGTCCATAAGCACCCTCCTTTCAGGA
Source organism: Syntrophomonadaceae bacterium (assembly GCA_003553305.1). Taxonomy (GTDB): domain Bacteria; phylum Bacillota; class Dethiobacteria; order DTU022; family DTU022; genus B1SED10-74M. The sequence continues at coordinate 3,699 of PWEB01000009.1, read as the reverse complement.
GTATTAGAAATTACTGCACATTACAATCTTATACTGAAATAACATCTCCGCCTAACAGTTCTGCTGTAGCGGGTTCGCAGGTTGCAATAATTAATTGTTTCTCACGGGCGAACTCTTCTATGGCCAGGGCAGCTGACTGCTTTCTTTCAGGATCCAGGTTAACCAGTGGATCATCCATGATCAAAAAGCCTTCTGCTTCCTTGAGAAGGTACTCTGCCATTGCCAACCGCAACGCAAGGGCTGCTCCGCTGGTCGTTCCGGCAGATAACAGATGCATGGGTAAAGTTTTTCCCTCTGCCGAGGTGATTTCCCCAGGCAGGGCGCCTTCCAGATCTGCAACGGTGTAGCGGTGGTCCGTTGCCAGGCTAAGGTAATAGGCAAAAGATTTAACCAGAGGCTGATAAGTGTCTGTGTCTAATTCGTTTTTAAGAGCATTAAATTCTTCTTTGACCAGCTTGATCGCCTGCCCCTTGCGCTTGAGCTGTTCAAGCTGCTGATCAGCCTGGTTGAGGGCTGTTTCCAGCTCTTCTGTTGACTGATCCGGCATCCGGTTTTGTACCTCGAGCAATTCTGCCTTTAGCTCGACAATGCGATCTTTATAACCTTCACTCTTTTTCCGCAGTTCTTTCAAAACTTCAAAGAAGTGATCCGCCGTCGAATACTGATCAGGTAGTGGAGCAAGCCGGCCTAGTTTCTGCTCAAATTCAACCGCCTGCTGCCTGAATGATAACTGGGTCTCCATTGCTTTATCGATACTTTCATACTCTTCTATCCATGCTTCAAGCTTAGCTTTTTCCTGATCGCTTTCATATTTTAAGGTGTTTGAGGACACCTTGATATCATCAATATCATGCTTAATTTTATCCGGTTCACGAACCGCCTTATCAGGGCTTAAATTAGCTACGGCTGCTTTTAGTTCGCTGATCGAACGTCCTCTTAGCTGCTCCTCCAACCTGATCCGGTTACTCTCCAGCGATTTTTCTAGTTGTTCACGATTGGCTATTACTGAGCGGGCTTCACTGAGATCGGCAAGGGAAGATTCTTCAAGTTTTGCTGTATATGCTTCCCGCACCTGGCCGGACTGTTCTATTAAGGACTCTACATCCTCATTGCCGGACTGAATATTTATAGTCCAATCAACGCTTTCCAGGATTAACCGCCCGGCTCCTTCAAGGGTAGCTTCGGTTTCCACAGAAAGTTTGCGGGGCTGTTCCAATCCTGAAGTTATGTTTAAATCTAAGGTTTTTTGGGTTTGAATAGAACCCTTCAACTTCATAGCCTCGGTTACTGCCTTCAGCCTGGCCTCTTCTTGTTTTTGCTGTTCAAGATATTTCAAATCATCTTTGGAAAGCGGGGGCAGATCTTTGAGGGCAGCTTCATTTTTTTCAATTTCTTCCTGCAGGGGCTCGACCCTCTGAAGAAGATCTCTTTGCTGACGGGCGTTTATCACTGCTTCGGCTTCCTGTAGTTCTTTTTGTAATTGCCCGCGCCGAACTTCCTGCTCTTGCTTCTTTGTTTCCAACCCCTGGACCCTTTCTTCAATCCTGGGCCATTCATTGATCACTTTTTTTAGGTTAGCTTCTTTGCCCCTGACAGACTCAAGGCTGGGTTCAAGTTTGCTGCGCTGTCTAACGTCATCTTCTAATTTTTCCATTTCCTTAAGCCGGGTCACCGTTTGTTCATAATCTTTACTGCACTCAGCTAGTTGTTTGTTTAAATCAGTGACTTGTTCTTCAGCAGCCCGGGTTTCTCTTAATTTCTTGTTTAGTTCTTCTCTATGGTAATAAGCTGCTAATATTATCCCTACTCCACGCTTATGAGGATTGCTTATGCCGCGCCCTCCGCGTGGTCCGTCTAACTGTAAATCCCAGTTTTGGAGCAATCGTTCGTATTCTTTATCTATCGCTGATTCAAGCTGTTCAAGGGAAACCCCACCGGCTTCAAAAAGAGCTGAACGAAGCAAACCGGAAATTGTCCTGGTCGCCTCGGGATTATTTTTAAGCCGTTCAAAAGTCTGATTCATCTCCTCCTGTCGGGCAAAAAGAATCCCCTGGTATGTCCCGCGCCCAAAACGAAGGCTTTTTTCTAAATACTGACGGATTTCCTCAGGTTTGTTGATCTCGATGCCGTTATCTATAACCAGGCACTCTTCTCTGCTCTCTCCCCAGCTACAGCTATAGGTTTGATAGCAACCTTCAGCGTTCTCGAATTCAATCTCAACCCGGGCTGTATCCCCGTGAGGGTGGGGGAGAAAATTTTGCAAAAAATTTTTCCAGTCGTCACTGTTCTTTCTAACATCAGGAGGGATAAACAGAGCAGCAAATATTGCGTTAATTAAAGTACTCTTCCCTGCTTCATTCGGTCCAAGGAGCACATTCAAGCCTTCCCTAAATGAATATTCCTGGTTAGCAACCCCTCCAAATGGGACAAGGCGCACTTTTTTAATGATCATTGTTTCACCCCTTCAACCAGGCGATAAGCAACTTGTAAAGCTTCCCGGTCATCTTTTTCAGCCAACCTTGTTAACAGGCGATGGGGGAAAGAACCTTCAGGAAAGTTTGAAGAAATTACTTCGGAGGTTATTTCTATTGCCAATGCGCTGTCGTCTATTTCCAAATAGAGCAAGGCATCTCTGATATGATTATAAAGAGATATCCGGGTTTCATAATCAGCTTCAGGCAAAGTTCCGCTCAGTTTTAGCTTGACCAGGCTGTTTTCGACCCCGGTTGTCGAAATCAATTCCTGGTGCACCCTTTCTAAATCTGTCCTGCTCTGAATCTGCCTCTGCAATTCACAAAAATAAAAGCGTCCGGTCTTTATAGAGCGGCTTACAGCATGCCCTTTATCATCGAGCTCAGTTACCCAGGCATTTCCACCATGCCGGCAATCAAAGCCGTCCGGTTCTGGGCTGCCGCTGTAAATGAAAGTCTCCCTTTCAACATGATCAAGATCAGGATAGCGAACATGGGTATGCCCCAGGCACCAGTGATCCATCTTCAAAGTGACTAATTCTGCTTCATGCATAGGAAAATATTGTTTCTCAAAGTCAGGAGAAATGCCTCTTACCGTACCATGAGCTACACCAATGTGCCACCGGCCAACAGGTCTTTCATCCAAACCGGTTATCCAATCAAGGCGGTTTTCGGGTGAATGTTTACGGTCACACGGCGCCGGATAAAGGACCGCTTCGATCCCGTATTCATGCAGTGGATAAGGCTGCATATGGATCAGCAAAATCAATCCATCGAAAGCTTTTTCCCGGAGAACTCTCCAAATTGCCCCATACGGTTCATAATAATCATGATTGCCGGGTAGCAAAGCTACACAACCCTGAAATCTTTCTAAAATCTCTACCGCCCTTTCCACAACTCCGGGAGCAACATTTGCCCGGTGGAAAAGATCTCCGGCAATAATTAATAGTTGGCACTGCTCTGCTTGAGCCTTTTCTACCAATCCGGCCAGGACATCAAATCTTGCCTCCACCAACTGCTCCCTTACCTCATCAGGATAATGCCGGTTCTTAAAAGTCATTCCCAGGTGCAGATCAGCGGTATGCAAAAACTTAAGCGGCAATTTAAAACCTCCTCTTGTTATTCGTATCTATATTCTTATTATTCGATAAGATTTCAGTAATCCCTTTTATAATAAAAAAAACAAAGGCCCTCCAAAAAATAATGGAGAAGAATTTCCCCTTTGCAT
>PWEB01000278.1 GCA_003553305.1 Syntrophomonadaceae bacterium | reverse complement strand
GGGCGGTAAAATTGTTGGCCGCTAATACCGGGCGGCAGATATTCCTGCTCGATATAGTGCCCGGGATAATCATGGGGGTAGCGATAGTTCTTTCCATGGCCAAGCCGTTCAGAACCACGATAACTGCTGTCTTTCAAATGTGCAGGCACCGGCTGATTTTGTTCATCTTCTACCAGCTGCATCGCCTCGTTTATAGCCAGGTAACTGGCATTGCTTTTGGGAGCCCCGGCCAGGTAAGCTGCCGCCTGGGCAAGGGGGATCCTTCCTTCCGGCAGACCGATGATCTGAACTGCCTGGGCCGCTGATACAGCTAAAGGAAGGGCCTGCGGGTCAGCATTGCCGATATCTTCAGCAGCGCTGATGATCAGGCGCCTGGCAATAAAAAGCGGATCTTCACCGCCCTTAATCATCCGGGCCATCCAGTAGAGAGCAGCATCGGGATCAGAACCGCGAATCGATTTAATCAAGGCTGAAGCCATATCGTAATGATTATCGCCCTGCCGGTCATAGGAGAGCAGTCTTTTTTGCATTGCTGCGGCGGCTGTTTCCAGGGTAATCTTTGTTATCCCTTCCTGCTCTTGTGTTGAGAGCACAGCCATTTCCAGGGCATTTAAAGCCACTCTCGCATCACCGTCAGCCTGTTCCGCTAAATACTCCAGGGCTTCTGGATCAACCTCGAGTGGAAGTTTGCCCAGGCCCTGTTCGGAATTGTTTAAGGCTTTACGCAGTAAAATAATAACATCACTTTTCTGCAGCGCTTCAAAAACAAAAAGCCGGGTTCTTGAAAGCAGAGGCCCGGTAAGATAGAAAAAAGGATTTTCGGTAGTCGCTCCGATAAATATAATAGTGCCCTGCTCGACTGCTGACAATAGGACATCCTGCTGGGCCTTGTTAAAACGATGGATTTCATCAATAAAAAGGACCGTGCGCTGATTATAGAGTGACCAGCTTTCACGGGCCTGTTCAATGACCAGGCGCACGTCTTTAACTCCGGCTGCAACCGCATTGAGCTGGGTAAAGGAGGCCTTACTGATTGAAGCGATGATCCGGGCCAGGCTTGTTTTGCCGGTACCCGGGGGGCCGTAAAATATCATTGAGACCAGTTGATCAGTGGTGATTATTTGACGAAGCGGTTTTCCCTCGCCAAGAATCTGATCCTGACCGGTAAATTGTTCAATTTTATCCGGACGCATCCTCTGCGCCAGGGGGCCTTCCTTTTTAATTTTGTTTTCCAGACCCATACTGATTATATCCACCGAAAAAGTTACACCACCTTCATGTAATAAACAAAACACTCCTTCCTCACACCGGCCCGGTGCCTGAAAGGAGTGTCACTTTACCAAAAAAACTACTTAAAGCAGCTCAGCTTAACTAAAGTCAACTTAATATAGAGCTTGTTAACTAACTGCTTTTTCTTCTTCGTCAATAACCCTGTCTACAGCAGAACGGGAAAACTTCAAGCTTAAACCATCGGCTACTTTTAAAGAGATATTCTCTTCATCAATCTCCTTAATTACTCCATGCAGACCACCGATAGTGACCACACGATTGCCTTTTTGCAGGCTTTCAAGCATTTCCTTGCGCTTTTTCTGCTGTTTCTGCTGGGGCCGGATCAGCAGGAAATAAAATACAACAAACAATAGAATTAGTGGTACAAAGGGGCCGATTGCTTCAAAATCCATTACACTTCACCTCCATACAGTTTTATGAGTTTTTTACCTACTTCCTGGTAATACTTCTCAAATCGTTCCTCAGCTATGGCTATCCTGATCTCTTTCATTAAACTATCCAGGTAGTAGAGATTATGATAGGTTGTTAGCCGCAAAGCTAAAATTTCCCCGGCGTTGAGCAGGTGCCGTATATAAGCCCTGGTATAATTTCTGCAGACCGGGCAGCTGCAATCTTCATCGAGCGGTGCGAGATCTGTAGCATAAACACTGTTACGTATCGGCAGGTAACCCTTTGAGGTCATCACTCTTCCGTTGCGGGCAATCCTGGTCGGCAGCACACAATCAAAAATGTCAACCCCTGATCTAACGGCTTCTAGCAGGGCATCCGGTGAGCCGACCCCCATCAGGTAACGAATTTTTTCCGGGGGCAGTTCCGAAACCGTCCAGGCTAAAGCCTCATACATCAAATTTTTAGGTTCGCCCACGCTCAAACCGCCGATGGCGTAGCCCGGGAAATCCAGATCTGCTAATTCTGCAGCAGACTGCCGCCGCAAATCCTTGTACACTCCACCCTGGACTATAGCAAAAAGCGCCTGATCATCGCGTAGATGAGCCTTCTTGCAGCGCAATGCCCACTTACCGCTGCGCTCAACCGCTTCTCTTACCACTTCATATTCTGCCGGATAAGGAGGGCACTGATCAAGAACCATCGCAATATCAGCGCCAAGCATGTTTTGCAGCCTGGTGACTCTTTCCGGTGTAAGGAAATGCTTTGACCCGTCAATATGGGAAGTGAAGTCCACTCCCTCATCACTAAGCTTTCGCAAGCCACCAAGGCTAAAAATTTGAAAACCGCCGCTATCAGTAAGAATAGCACCATTCCAGTTCATAAAACGGTGCAATCCCCCATGACGGGCAATTAACTCAACTCCCGGACGCAGAAACAAATGGTAGCAGTTGCTCAGGATCAGTCCCGTGCCCATTTCTTCCAACTCACGAACAGTTATTGCTTTTACTGTCCCCTGGGTCCCAACCGGCATGAAGGCCGGTGTTTTAATCTCGCCATGCGTCATTTGCAGCGTGCCGAGACGGGCAGCAGTTTGCGAACACTTCCGATTTATTGTGAATTTTATGGGCATCTTTGTCATCCATCATATAGAGTATCTTACACAGGCTTCACTGTCAATTAAACTTTTTAAAACTTTCTAGATTATTAGCATACAATCACCGAAACTGTAAAAACGGTATTCCATTTCAACTGCCTGTCGGTAAGCGTTCATGATTTGGTCATACCCGCCCAGGGCGCTGACCAGCATCAGCAGTGTTGATTGGGGTAAATGAAAGTTGGTGAGCAAAGCCCCAACCACGCGGAAATTAAAACCGGGATATATAAACAGATCGGACCAGCCTTCTTGATCTCCTCTGAATAATCCATTTTCGTCTGCGCAGGTTTCAAGCACCCGGCAGACTGTTGTGCCCACCGCAATAATTCGCCGGCTTTCTTTTTGAGCCAGATTCAGGCGGTTGGCTGTTTTTTGATCAAGACGATAGTATTCAGAATGCATATCATGGTCGCGGATATCTTCGGTTTTTACCGGTTGAAACGTCCCCGGACCAATGTGCAAAGTAACAAAAGTTGTTTCGATCCCTTTTTTCTTAAGATTCTCAAAAACCTGATCTGTAAAATGAAAGCCCGCGGTCGGTGCGGCAGCCGATCCTTCCTCCCTGGCATAGATGGTCTGGTATTGATCGGGATCTTCAACATCTTTATGGATGTAAGGCGGCAGGGGTACTTTACCCAGGTGGGGCAGGACTTCCTCGATCGGCCGGGGGCCTCTGAAACTAATTTCACGGAAAACTTCTTGGGTATAACCTTCTATCACAGCTTCCATTCCGTGCTCAAGAATTACTTTTGCTCCCGGTTTCAATTTGCGACCCGGTTTAACCATCGCCACCCAGTTACCGTTATCCAGGCTGTTGAGCAGCAATAATTCTGCAGTGGCAGTTTTCCCGTCGATCCGCCCGATCAGACGGGCCGGTATAACCTTTGTATCATTTAAGACCAGCAAATCGCCTTCTTTAAGATAATCGGGAAAATGATCAAAAGTGGAGTGATCTATTTTGCCAGCATGGCGATCAAGGACCAACATCCGCGATTGATCTCTTTGTTTCAAAGGTTCCTGGGCAATTAGTTCGGCGGGCAGCTGATAATCGTAGCTGTTTAATTTACACTTGTTCAAAGATACACCTACTTATTTTCCTGAAATAAGATAAACTTTTTAGCTATAAAAAAAGCATTAACGCCTGATCAGATTGACCAATAAGCTTAAAATAATACTTATAATAATCATCGTTGCCAGGGGGAAATAAAAAGTAAAGTTTTCGCGTTGTATAAATATGTCCCCCGGCAGGCGTCCCAGGCCGAGGCGATTAACAACCACCAAGATCAGACCGGTTAAAGCTATTAAGCCTCCACCGATTAGCAATAACCGTCCAAGTGATTCCAGGTTGTGCAATTTAAAACACCTCGGTTAACAAAATCATGCCCTAAAAATAATAACAGCAGATCTAAAAATTGTTCTGCAGGGTTTTAGGATCAAAAGAGTTTCTGCTGCGGTTCCTCTTTTAGCGGCAGATTCAGATAGCTATAGACTTCCCTGGTAACCATCCGCCCCCGCGAAGTTCTTTTCAACAATCCAAGCTGCATCAGGTACGGTTCATAGACGTCCTCTAAAGTCTCAGGTTCTTCACTGATGCAGGCGGCAAGGGTATCTAAGCCTACCGGTCCGCCTTCAAATTTTTCCACAAGTGCCAGCAGTAAACGACGATCTATTTCGTCTAAACCCTGCTTGTCGAGCTGCAGCATATCTAAAGCCACTTCAGCCACCGCACCGGTTATTATATTGTCCGCTTTAATCTGGGCATAATCCCGAACCCTTTTAAGCAAGCGGTTCGCTACCCTGGGAGTTCCCCTGGAAGCCCGGGCGATGATCGATGCTCCAGCACTTTCAGTTTTTACATTTAAAATATTAGCGGAACGGATAATAATTTCCTCCAATTCAGCAGGGGTGTAAAACTCCAGCCGGTCAACCACCCCGAAACGATCACGGAGAGGTGAGGTTAACAGGCCAGCCCGGACCGTAGCGCCAATCATTGTAAAGGGGGGCAGGTCAAGGCGCAAAGTGCGGGCGCCCGGTCCTTTACCGATGATAATATCGAGAGCATTATCTTCCATCGCCGGGTAGAGAATTTCTTCTACGGTCCGGTTCAGGCGGTGTATTTCATCAATAAAAAGGACGTCACCAGTTCCTAAATTAGTCAGTATTGCGGCTAAATCACCGGGGCGTTCAATAGCCGGCCCGGCGGTTACCCTGATATTAACACCCAGTTCCCAGGCAATAATATGGGCAAGCGTCGTTTTGCCCAGGCCCGGAGGTCCATATAGCAGGACATGATCGAGGGCTTCGTTTCGCTCCATGGCAGCCTTGATATAGATCGATAATTTTTCCTTGATTTTTTCCTGGCCCACGTATTCCTGCAGGGAACGGGGCCTGAGGCCGACCTCAATTTGCGGATCGTCTTCGGTCTGTCGCTGAGCAGATACAATCCTGTCCTCCATCTACTTCTCCTTTCAATAAAAGCATTTTTAGCTTTTGGCCATACTTTTCAAGACAAGCTTTAAAAGCTCTTCGCGCGGAAGATCTTTATGCTGATCCACCACCTTGCTAACAGCTGTAGAAGCTTCGGTGCTGGAATAACCGAGAGCACACAAGGCTTCTGTAATGTCATCCACCACCGAATAACCGGTATGAGATAGAGGACTGGCCACTAACTCTTCAGTGGAGATTGCTCCGGGTAGTTTTTCTTTAAGTTCGAGGATCAGGCGCTGGGCCGCTTTGCGTCCCACTCCGTGAGCCCGGCTAAGCTGGGCAATATTTTATTCCAACACTGCAACGTAAAATTCAGAAACGCTAAAAATACCGAGTATCGATAAAGCTAACCGAGGGCCAAAGCCGCTTACACTGAGCATCAGATTAAAAAGTTTGCGTTCCTCCACCGCCCGAAATCCGTAAATATATATTTCATCTTCTCTAATCATCAGGCGTGTGTAGATCGTGATTTCTTCTCCAATCAGGTTGTGAAGATTATCATTCTCTGCCGGGGGCATCTCCAGGGAAACTCCAATCCCCCCTAAGTCAAGAACTGCTTTACCGGGAGTTGCCGCTATAAGGCGGCCCACTAAAAAATCAATCACTTAAGCCCTGCCCCCTTTAACCGCGTCCTTAAAACGGCGATTTTGCAAATGGCAGAGAGCGACAGCCATTGCATCAGCTTCATCGTCAACTGACGGCAGTTTGGGTAGTTTTAATAGCATTTGGACCATTTTCTGGACCTGTATTTTTTCTGCTTTACCATAGCCGGCAACAGCCTGTTTGACCTGCAGAGGAGTGTATTCAAATAGATCAACGTTACACCGGGCAGCGGCAAGAATGATTACCCCGCGGGCTTCTCCGACCTGGAAGGCGGTGCGCACATTTTTACTGAAAAATATTTTTTCGACAACTAAAGCCTGCGGCCTGTATTCCGCAATCATTTCAAAAACCTGGTTATGAATAATCTCCAGCCTCGAGGCGGCAGGTAAATCTTTATGGGTCCTTATACATCCGGAGATAAGGCACTTATAATCACTGCCGCTTTCTTCGAGCACACTGTAGCCGGTTATTGCCACCCCGGGATCGATCCCGATAATTAACATCTGCTCACCTGTGCTTTCATATTTTATCCGGCTACCTACTGCTTTAGCAGAAGTTCGCTCGGAATATCAAAGTTTGCATAGACATTCTGAACATCGTCATGATCGTCTAAAGCTTCCATCAAATTGATAATCTTATCTGCTG
>PWEB01000275.1 GCA_003553305.1 Syntrophomonadaceae bacterium | reverse complement strand
TTACGTTTGCTATTCAAAAGCATGTCTATTCTCTCATTAATATAGATTATTTGCAAGAAAAGGATAAGAATTATAAGCCGACCATCCGGTATAACTTATTAATTTCCGATTCAGTAAGGAAACGGTATGAACCTTTTTCAAGATTCCCGGCTTTAAGACCGCCAAAACTAACCCTGTTTAATTCAGTGACCGGATGGTTAATCGATGAACACATATTTTTAACCTGTCTTTTCTTGCCTTCTGTCAGTGTAATCTCCAGTAAAGCCGCTCTTTTGTTGTAAGCGGTTTTTAACAATTTTATTCCTGCCGGGGCCGATTTATGACCATCGATAACTAGCCCTTTGCTAAACAGGGCCAGAGCTTCTTTTGTGGGCAATCCCTTTACCCAGGCATGATAAACTTTTTTGACCTGGTAACGGGGATGGGTTAAGCGGTAAGCTATTTCTCCGTCGTTAGTCATCAAAAGGACTCCACTGCTATCTGCATCCAACCTGCCCACAGGATAAAGCCTGGTTTTTAGATCGCCTAACAAATCCATTACCGTAGGCCGCTGGTGTGTATCGTGGACGGTTGAGATGAAACCGGCTGGTTTATTCAGGAGCACATACAGCTTATTTTCAAAACCTTTTATAGCTTTACCGTCTACGGTAATATGATCATGATCAATAACATCTTCCTGAGGTTGTTTGGCCACTTGACCATTAATCTGCACTCTGCCCTGCCTGATAATATCTTCAGATCGGCGGCGGGATGCAACGCCGGCCCTGGCCAGGTATTTTGCAAGACGCACTATTAAAACCTCATTTATCTTTGACTTAACTCTTGAAGGTAAAAATTATTTGCCTTCAGTTTCTTCTTCAACATCTTGTTCTAAAACTTCTTGCTCTTCTTGGATGTCTCGCTTGGAATCTTCCTGCATATTTTGCTGTATTTCTTGCTGACCGGTTCCTTGTTCTAAATCAAGCTGGGGAAGATCGCTGAGATACGTTAACCCGAAATATTTAAGAAAATCATCAGTAGTTCCATAAAGAAGAGGCCGGCCCGGTCCTTCTTTACGTCCGAGGCTCTTTATCAATTTGCGTTTGGCAAGGTTTTCCAGGATATGTTCGCACCTGACCCCACGGATCGATTCAATTTCAATTCTTGTCACAGGCTGCTTGTAAGCGATAATGGCCAACGCTTCCAGGGCGGCGGTGGAGAGATAGCTCGAAACCTCTTCACTGAAAGCTTTTTCCAGGTAGGGGGCCAGTTCAGGCAAAGTGCCCATCTGGTGTCCACCGGCAGCTTCGAAAATCTGGAGGCCTCGTTTGGAATCATAAAGATCTTGTTGTAACTCCCGGACTAATTCTTCTGCTTCTTCCACAGTTATAGACAGAACCACGGCCATTCTCTTTGTGCTTACAGGCTCTTCACTTAAGAAAAGCAGAGCTTCAATCGTCATTTTTTGCTGTTCTTTCTCCACCATTCCCCTCCTTATTCACTGGTTCATTTTTTAATGAAACCAGGATTGGCCCGAAATGATACTCTTGCAGCAAATTTATCTTATTCTGGCGGTTCATTTCAAGCAGGGCGATAAAGACAATGATAATTTCCCAGATTCCCCCGTCCCTAACAAAAGCTTTCATCGGCATCACCTGCTTATTCTGCTTTAAAACAGATTGAATATATGCTGATTTTTCAGCTACCACAAAATCTTCTACAGCGCTAAAGGCCGGTGTATATTCATTAGATGAGGCAACCTGGGCAAAGCCCTGCATTATATTGCTTAAGTGTTCAGCGCCCTCCCATATGGTATAAACTGACTCTTGCTGAGTTAATACCATCACTTTTTGCCCGCCGGTAGAACGTAAAAATATTTTTTGCTGCTCCTCTTCTTTTTCTCTCAAATAATGCGCAATTTCTTTAAAAAGACGATATTCTTCCAGGCGTTGAAAAAGTTCTTCGGCTGTGTTAATTTCGAATAACTCTTCATCTTCTTCCTCTTCCTTTGTTTTTGATGAACGAGGCAGGAGCAGTTTAGATTTTAAACGCAGCAAAGTGGCTGCCATAACCAGGAATTCACTGGCTATATCGAGATTTAATTCTTTCATAGACTGGAGGTAGGCAAGGTACTGTTCAGTAATATCAGCAATTGAAATAGACCAAATATCAACCTCGGCTTTTTTGATTAAATGAAATAAGAGGTCAAAAGGACCCTCAAAAGTTGGAAGCTTAATCTGATATTCTGTTTGCTGCACCATAATTCAACACCACTTATCTCAAACCGATATTTTCCCAAACTTCACGAAGCTTACTTTCGGCTTTAGTCCCTGCCAATTCAGCGCCCCTGTTTAACATATCGTCCAGGTAACCTTTTTCACCGGCGATTTCATAATAACGTTCCTGGAGAGGACGCAAGCTTTCGATCACTGTTTCAGCCAGCTGTTCTTTTAAGTCTTTATAGGATTTGCCTTCAAAATGATTTTCGATTTCTTCCTGGTTTTGATCTGTAAAGAGCTGATAAATGGTCAGTAAATTGTTCACACCCGGACGATTCTCATCAAAACGAATTTCGCGCAGCGAATCAGTAGTGGCTTTCTTCAATTTCTTTCGAATCAGATCAGGATTATCGAGCAGGAAAATCGAATCTTCCTGTTTTTGCTCGCTCTTGCTCATCTTATTCTCCGGATTAGAGAGGCCCATCACTCTTCCGCCCACCGGTGGAATGTGTGGCTCAGGGAGCATAAAGGTTTCTCCATATTGGTAATTAAAGCGCTGGGCTATATCTCTGCACAGTTCAACATGCTGTTTTTGGTCCTCGCCAACCGGGACCATATCGGTGTCGTAAAGTAAAATGTCTGCTGCCTGCAATACAGGATAGTCAAAGAGCCCCACGCTAACTTCTTCCCGTTGTTTGCCTGATTTTTCTTTGAACTGGGTCATTCTCTGCAGCCAGCCCATCGGAGTTATACAATTTAAAAGCCAGGCCAGTTCGGAATGGGCTTTAACGTGGGACTGGACAAATACCACCGAATTGTCTTCAACAATACCGGCTGCAAAAAGAAGCCCTGCTACCTCCCGGATTTTAGCTCTTAAAGTAGCAGGATCCTGGGGGATAGTAATCGTGTGCAGATCAACCACACAAAAGTAATTGTTAAACTTTGACTGCATAGTGACCCAGTTTCTGATCGCGCCGAGAAAATTCCCCACATGAAGCGACCCTGAAGCCTGGATACCTGAAAAGACTGTTTTTTTATTCATCAGTTGATGCCTCCTGTTAAATCAACACCGTTTCATCTCCTGCAAACTAGATGCCCGGTATAAAACGGATTATCGTTTCATAAATAGTTAGTACAATAGTTGCCAGAGGAAAAATTATACTGCCGAGAAGCCCGGTAAATATCAAGGCAAGCAGGATGATCGGCGCATAACGCTCAAGCTGCCTGTAATTTCCAAGATTCGCATCAGAAAGAAAAGACATTAGAATCTTAGAGCCATCCAGAGGGGGAATCGGGAGCAGGTTGAATAAAGCCAGGTAAACATTAATCATAACAAGCTGCTGGAAAAATAAAAAAGGCAACCCTCCAAATGCGATCAATCCATTCTGGAGAAGGATTGTAAAGATCAGAAGGCTGAAAAAACCGACTACAAGGTTCATCAGCGGCCCGGCAAAGGATACCCAGCGTAGTCCGGAACGATATTGATTAAAGTTTAAGGGGTTGATCGGAACCGGTTTAGCCCATCCAAAACCAACCAGGAGAATCATCAGTGATCCAATCGGATCAAGATGGTTTATCGGGTTAAGGTTCATGCGTCCCTGTTTATCAGCGGTGGCATCCCCAAAATGAAAGGCCATCCGGGCGTGGGCAAATTCATGAACCGTAATAACAATTAGTAAAACAGGGATGCGTATAGCAATCGTAGTAGGATCCATACCAAACATTATATTTACTCCTCCTTTACTCTCTCTTTTTCGAGATACTCAATTACATAGTTAAGCTCTTCCTGTGGTGTTCGCACTTCTCCATCCAAGAGTGCTTGCTTGCGATTTTCTATTATTTTTCTATAATGGGGCCCTGGTTCCAACCCTATTTTTTTCAAATCACTGCCCTTAAGCTTTGGGCGCATATACTGCAGTGCTTCCATGTATAGCTTCAGATGATCCTTTATGGTTTTTTGTTCAGCGCTGGCATAGGCCAGTAAAATCGCTTCTACAGGAAGTGTTTCAAGGCAACTAACTACCTCACTGGGATTTAAACCTGCCTGGTCCAGTTTTTCTTTAACCACCGGAACTTCCCGGCATGTCTTATAAATAACCGATGCTCTATCTTTGGATAGATATAACTTTCTTATTATAGCAGACCTTTCAACAGATTCCAAACCTAGCAGCAGGCCGCTTAAATAAACAAGCTCCACGTCTGGTTTGATCTTCCAATCCCGCTGCTCTACCCATTTTATAACTTCTTCAATTTTAAAAAGAAGCTGCCAGGTTTTCTGGTCCGGGTTTACGCGGGGATAGAGGAAAGGAAATAGTTTTAAATCATCAAAGCGTTTGAGAATATTGGGTGGCGAAGGTTCATTGTAGCTCAGTTTTAATTCTTGATTTAGGCGATGCCGGCTTACTTTTTCGATTACTTTGCGTTCAATTGCTTTGTTAATTAATTTCATAGTATCGGGCTCAATAGTAAAATTAAAACGCTGTTCAAAACGGACTGAACGCAAAATACGCAAGGGGTCGTCAACAAAACTCAGCTTGTTGAGCACTCTGATCACCTTGTTTTGCAAATCCAACCTGCCATTGTAGTAGTCGAGAAGGTTTCCATAGTTTTCACCGGTCAAAGAACAGGCCATGGTATTTATTGTGAAATCACGCCTGAATAGATCATTTTTTAGACTTGAGCTTTCCACCTGGGGCAAGGCTGCCGGAGAATTATAGAATTCTTTACGCGCTGTAACCAGATCAAGCCTCAGGCCGTCTTCAAGGTAAATTGAAGCAGTCCCGAACTTTTCATAATACCTGATGGTCCCGTTTACGATTTTCTGCAGAGTAAAAGCAAAATCTATGGCATCGCCGATAACCACAAAATCTAAGTCTTTCTCTGGTGGATAGCGAAGCAATAGATCCCTGATTGTACCTCCGACCAGGTAGATTTCTACATTTTCCCTGGCCGCTGTATGACTTATTTGCAATAAAATCTTTTGCATGCGCACCGGAAGTTCGCTGTTAATTAGCGGCAAAATATTCATTTCTTTATCCACAGGTTGGGCCAGGATATTCTTTTTAAGTTTGCTGTTAGCAGTATCCGGTGAGCTATCTGATTTTAAAGAGCGGCCTGTTCTGTCGATTAAATTTAAATGACGTAAAATATCAGAACGGGTTACTATGCCAATCAGCTGATTTTCATGATCAACAATCGGAACCCGGCCAATATTATGATCAACCATTAACCGGCGTAGTTCAATTAAAGAGTGATCCGGGGAAGCAGTGATTAATTCCCGGGTCATGAATCCCTTTACCGGGGCATGGCCGAGATCACTGCGCAGTCCTTTGCGTATATCGCGGTGGGAAATTATACCAACCAATTGATCGTCTTCAGTGACAGGACATCCTTTAAAACCGCGTTCGGTAAGCATCGTTTCAGCTTTTTCTAAAGTGGTATCACTACTCATGCTAAAAACCGGTTTTGAAGCAACATCCTTTATTGTAACTACCGGAGGCAGCTTCTTTTCAAGGAATTCAATGACTTGTTTTTTTATCTGCTCTGCCTGACAGCCTTTAATATGAGCAGAAACAGATTCAGGATAACCCTTTACATCAAAAGGTGCCATTAATTCGAGCAAATCCAAATCGCTATCCCTGGAACGGGCAGCCAGAAAAACATTATCATGCATTTGTACAATTATAATCGTTAATCCCGCATCTTCGATTTCGTCTAGCAGTTGAATAAGTACAGCTGCTCCTACTACGTATTCATCAATCGCAGTGGTACTGATTAAAACGCGACGTTGATTTAACTCACAAAGTTCGCTGTTTTGAAATAATTTTTCCAGCAAATTTTTCTGAGAATCATTAAGAGGGGTGTGCAGGTATTCCTGAATAAGCTTGATATTAAGGCCTGCTTCCCATAGAGAAGCAAGAGCCCGGGCATCACGGTCAGTTGTTATATTGTAGGTCAGGCAGCCCGTATCTTCATAAATACCAAGCGCAAAAAGAGTTGCTTCAAACTCGGTGAAACGGGCTTTATATTTATTGATCTCCTCTAAAAGGATAGTTGTTGTCGAGCCAACCTGTTCAATTTTATTATAATCGGCTCCGAGATCTTCTTCTCCGGGATGGTGATCATAAACTATGATTTGTTTGGCTCGATCAAGAAGGTAGTGCCATTTTCCAAGGCGCTCCCTGCGGTTAGTATCGACTATAACAACCGAGTCAATATCTTCAGTAATATCTTTTGGATCACTCAGAGGTAATAAATCACGATAGAGGTTAGCAAATGATCGGACATTGGCCTGTAGAGGTTCCGGCATAAGCACAATACTGCCGGGATATAGTTTTGCTGCGGCGACAACTGCAGCTAATGCATCGAAATCACTGTTTTCGTGCGTTATTATTAAGTTCAAGTTCATACTCCTATGGGTCTTAAAATTGCTCAGGCGCGGGGATGTGCTTTGTCATAAATTTCCCTGATCTTTTTTCTGGTCACTTGAGTATATATCTG
>PWEB01000070.1 GCA_003553305.1 Syntrophomonadaceae bacterium | reverse complement strand
TGTTCTATGACAGCCACCTCCCCATTGCTTCTTCTATTTCACCCGGTGTAATCATTTCTCCATCATAACGATTTACAGGAATTATTTCAGCCTGTCCCTTAGCATGCCGTTCCACTTCTCCGACTATCTGACCCATATTCATTTCCGGCACGATAAGCACATCTGCCTGCTTGGCCAGGGCTTCAATTTCCTTATCCGGGAAAGGCCAAATAGTTTGCAAGCTCAACAACCCGATTGGCTGTCGGTTTTGCCAGTAGGCTTTTTTAACTATCGCCCTGGCTGAACGAACAGTACATCCGTAGGCAACGATAACCACTCGGGGCTCTTTATGCCCTATGTAATTCGTGAGAACAATCTCATCTCGATATTTTTCCAGTTTCTCGTGGATTCGATCCAGCGCTCGCTCAACCTGTGGCGGATCACCAGTGGGGAACCCATACTGGTCATGGAACAATCCGGTCACATGGTAATAATGTCCAAAACCAAATGGCACCAGAGGTGTAAGCCCTTTGTCATCATAGGGTTTGTAATCAGTAGGAACATCATCGCTGGATTTTTCTACCATCAGCTTACCATCTTCGGGAATCAAAACTTTTTCCCTCATATGACCGATCACTTCATCAAGGAGAATAATAACTGGTTGTCTCAGCTTTTGGCTAAGATTAACTGCAGCAATGGTCAGGTAATAAGTTTCATAAACTGAAGCTGGTGAAAAGGCAATAATCGGGTGATCGCCATGAGTGCCCCAGCGGGCCTGCATAACATCACCTTGAGCAGGGGCGGTAGCTACCCCGGTACTGGGACCCATTCTTTGAACATTGACTACCACACTGGGAATTTCAGCCATAATTGCATATCCGAGATTCTCTTGCTTCAGAGAGAACCCGGGTCCGCTGGTAGCAGTTAGTGTCCGCTTACCTCCGATAGCAGCTCCAATCACAGCAGCCATACTCGCTATTTCATCTTCCATCTGAATAAAGACTCCACCCATTCCAGGAAGCCGCTTCGCCATTCTTTCAGCTATCTCAGTAGATGGTGTGATAGGGTACCCGGCATAAAAACGGACTCCCGCACTAATTGCCCCCTCGGCACAGGCTTCATTTCCTTGCATTAAAACCGGCTTATTTTCCGGCATTTACAGAAAGCCTCCTCTTAACCAGTGATATTGCAAAATCAGGGCAAAATGTTTCACATATGCCACAGGCAGAACATTTTTCAGGATCTTTTTTTGCTTTACTATTTTCGTCTAAAAAAAGAGCCTCCTTTGGACAGAAAGCTATACATACACCGCACCCTTTACACCACTCCTTGTTGATTAAAAGTTCTGCAGCAAAACTATCCTTTTTTGCCTGCGCCAAGAAATATTCTCTCCCTTCTTAAACCACTTTCGTTCACTATTATTAATTTTAAACTTCAGGCTACCAAAAGTAACAAAAAAATACCATAAATCATAAAAATTTAATAAATTTTTTGCGTCCAAATCATATTTTTCTTATTTTCTTAACATTTTACCGGATAAGCAGAGAAGGCCCTGCTAGTTTTCTCTGCTTATCCTCTCGGTCCGTTATTAAATTTTTTTATATTTTTCAGGCAGAGTTCTATTGCTTAGACTTTAACCCATTCCGTAACCAACCCCGATACTGCATAGCCTCGGCTACCTTTTGAATAGAAAACATGTAAGCAGCGGTACGCATATCAGAACCAATACATTCAGCGCAATAAAAACCATAGACCTGGTTAAACGCTTCAATCATTTTTTCCTGCAGCCGCTGATCAACTGTTGCGAAATCCCAGCGAAAACCATAGTTGTTTTGAACCCATTCGAAATATGAAACCGTAACTCCACCGCTGTTAGCAAGAATATCGGGAACCATAAGAACTTCGTTCTCTTTTAGAATCTGATCCCCTTCAGGAGTAGTCGGCCCATTCGCTCCTTCAACTACGATTTTTGCCTTGACATCTGCGGCATTTTTCGCAGTAATCTGGTTTTCCATGGCAGCAGGGATAAGGATGTCGCAATCCAAAGCAAGCAGTTCTTGATTAGTGATTTGCTGCACATCACTTATTCCCGCAAGGCTGCCGGTGCTCTTCTTATGATCTATAACTGATTCTATATCAAGCCCGGCAGGATCGTAAACCCCGCCTTTTGAATCACTGATCCCAATAATCTTACAACCTTCTTCTGCCATCAGTAAAGCGGCAAAGCCGCCAACATTTCCTGCACCCTGAATAACCACCCTTGCTCCTTTTAATGGAATGTCAAGGGTCCTTGCTGCTTCCTTGGCAACGTAAACACAACCACGTGAAGTCGCTTCCTCACGACCAACGCACCCCCCGACAGGGATCGGTTTGCCGGTAACCACTCCGAAAGCAGGCGTACCCATCATCATTGTATATTCATCAGCCATCCAGGCCATAACCTGGCCATCTGTATAAACATCAGGGGCGGGAATATCGGTTTCCGGCCCTAAAACTGAACCCATAGCTCGAATATAACCTCTGCTTACTTTTTCTTTTTCCCTCAGAGACATTTCTCGCGGATCACAAACAACTGCTCCCTTACCGCCGCCAAATGGCACTCCGACCAGAGAACATTTTAAAGTCATCCACATCGATAACGCCTTAACTTCATCGGGAGTTGAGTCGGGGTGATACCGAATACCACCTTTATAAGGACCAAGTACATTATTGTGCTGAGACCTGTAACCGGTAAACACGTTTATACTTCCATCATCCATTTCCACCGGAACAGCAACCTCAACGAAACGCATCGGGGTCCTCAAATACTCATAGACATCATAACTCAACTCCAATAACTCCACGGACTGCTTGATCAACTTCAATGTCGCCCTCAGGGTGTCATCTTTAACTTCAACTTCCTCAACATTTTTAGACATTAAATTAGTAAACCTCCTATCATATTTGCTATATTATAAAATGGGGAGGATTTTATTTATTTTCCCACCCCACCTTCATCTAAGATATTTAAATATTCTTCTTCTATTTCTATTCGTGCTCAATAAATTTTCCCCTTTATAGTCAAGCATATTTAATTGTCTTAATTGTCCATATAGTATTGTAGCACAGTTTCTTAACCTAAGCTATGTATTTATTTATTAATCTTTTTAATGACAATACTCAGATCAATCATATTCTACTTGCCTTTTCAGTGTATTTAGTGTTATTTTTTCTAAATGCTAACCATTTAATACACCATTAAATCATTTTGACGCTGAACTTCCGAAAAATGTAATAAAAAAACAACCTGTTTGTAATATGCCTGTAACGTTCAGGCTTTATAATAATAAGTGAGTTGACCCCCTCTTTTTATATATAACATTGGGCGCAGTTAAAAAACTGCGCCCCCCCTTATTTTGGTGATTTTTTAAATCATGCCCGGTTTGATTTTCAATTGACATTAGCATTCTGCTCTTGTATTCTCCAATCATAATACAATGAAATGTGATCCGGGAGATAATATGAAAAACCACCTGAATAGTAAACTTGATTTGCTGGATAAAAAACAACTTGAAGATAAACAAATCCTATTTTATCAGTCAGTTGATTCAACCAACCTGGCTGCCCGCCGGCTTGTTGAAAATGGAAAGCCGGAATATAGCACCGTAGTCGCTGAAAAACAACTAAAAGGCCGGGGCAGGCTTGGACGCAGCTGGTTTTCACCACGAGGCAGCGGTCTTTGGTTTTCAATGATTCTCCGTCCCTTAAAAGTCAGCCCCTCCAATGCAGGAGCAATCACCCTGGTTACAGCAGCTGCGCTGGCTGAACATCTTAACAAGCAGCAAGGATTGCCGGTCATGATAAAGTGGCCTAACGATCTACTGCTAAACGGAAAAAAAACAGGCGGTATTCTTTCTGAAATGAAAGCAAAACCCGAATTGATTGAATACCTTATTATTGGTATAGGGCTCAATATTAACCAAGAACGAGCTGATTTCCCCTGTGAAATCAACCAACTGGCCACCTCGCTTTATATTGAGCACGATAAACGCCTTGACCGCACAAAACTTTTACTTGAACTGATAGAAGACTTGAAAAAGGCATATCACTCGTTTTGTGAGTATGGCTTTAATCATTTTTATCCTTTGTGGAAAAAATACAATACAACTCTCGGTAAAACAATTACAGTTTGCAGGCACAACAAAAATATCGAGGGTGTAGCAATTGATTTAACCCAGGATGGATCCCTTATTATTCGTGACCATAAGGGCTGTAACCACTTGATTAATCACGGCGAAATCATCTCCGGGAAAACGTCTACTGATTCTGCATTTAGGCCTCCTTAAGTTTACGTCTTAATATTTTTCCAACTACACTCTTGGGTAATTCATCGATGAAGACAACCTCGCGAGGTACTTTGTAGGGCGCCAACTGTTCTTTACAATGTTCAGTCACTTCATTCTGGGATAAATTTTCACCGGGTTTAACAACAACAAATGCCTTTACTTTTTCACCACGATAATCGTCAGAAGCACCAATCACACAGGCTTCCAAAATCCTGGGGTGCTTGAACAGAATCTCTTCGACTTCTGCAGGGTAAACATTATAGCCTCCGGTAATAATTAAATCTTTTTTACGGTCTACAATATAAAGATAATAATCTTCATCAAAACAACCGATGTCTCCGGTATACAACCAACCCTCTCTGAATGCAGATTTTGTTTCATCAGGTTTTTTGTAATAGCCTTTCGATACAGATGGCCCTTTGATTAATATCTCACCGACTTCCCCCTGTTTCAATTCATAGGTGCCTGTTTCCACATCTACTATTTTGACCTCCATATTCGGCATCGGCAAACCAACCGTTCCGGGTTTAACACGCTTGTCTCCCCAGGGTGTGCATGTAGCCAAACCCGCTGTTTCTGTCAAACCAAGACCGGTAATAATATCGGCCTTCCGCAGCTCTTTAAGTTGATTAATTGTTTCAAGAGACAAAGGCGCCGCTCCGCTAAGAAAACCCTTTACAAAAGACAGATCCATCTTACAAAACTCTTCATTATTTAACAGGGCAACCCAAATGGTTGGAACACCGGGCAAATAATCAGGCTTATGTTTTTTGGTTGCCTTTAATATCGCTTCTGGAACCGGACGGGGAATTAAGACCAGGGTTAAACCGACCCAGATACCAAACCCCTGAATTACGGTAAATCCCGCTGCATGGAAAAAAGGAAAAATAGCCAGTGCTGTTTCACCCGCCCTGGCCTCTGGTAAAGCTGCAGCAGTTGTAATTTGAATGCTGGAGGAAAGGTTAGCATGGCTTAACATAACACCTTTACTGATTCCCGTAGTGCCTCCCGTATACAACAAAGCTGCCAATTCATCCCATTCCGTTTCGTCTTCAACCGGGTCACCGGGATATTTATTAATCAAATCAAGGAAATCATACAACCCTTCCCGGGGTTCAGCTTTTTTGTACATTTCTTTTTTTAAGATTGGCAATAACTGCTTGAGAGGAGCACCAAGATAGTCATTGATATGGCAGTTGATTATTGTTTTGATTTTTGTCTGATCGATCACTTTTAAAGCATTTGGAAGCATCAAATCAAGAGCAACAAGGACTGTTGCTCCTGAATCAACAAGCTGGTGGGCCAATTCTCGTTCGGTATAAAGAGGGTTATTCAATACAATGACTGCTCCAATCTTCATTACTGCATAATTGGTAATTACCACCTGTGGAATGTTTGGTAGGATTACAGCCACCCGATCTCCTTTCTTAACATCAAGATCTTTTAAAGCCCGGGCAAAACTGTTTACCAACTTTTCAAGCTCACTGAATTTGATTTTTTTGTTCATAAATACCAGAGAATCGTAGTCTGGGTAACGAGAAGCATTTTTAGATAATGATTGCGGCATCGTAATTTTCTCGATTTCCAAATTATGAGGGATTGCTTCAGGATAAGAGGCGTGCCAAGGTTTAATCGGGATCATTTTACCACTCCCTTTTTTAAATTGCCTTGCTTGTCAAACAGCACAAATACTCCAATGTATTAATCAAAATTCACCCTCTTCCATATAATCAATATTTTTACCTGATAGTTTTTCCTTTACCTGATCCGGGATTATGATCGGTTGACGGGTTTTACCATGCACAAACACATAAACAATTTTACCTGTTGCAACAAGGTTGCCGTTCTCATGATTATAAAGCGATCCAATAAGCTGCATACTCTTCTGTCCCAAGATCACATCTTCAACGCAAATATCAACAAGATCATTTAAAAACAGGGGGGATTTAAAGTCAAAGTTAACATTGGCAATCGCCACATCAACTTTGTTCTGAAATAACTGTTCCC
Source organism: Syntrophomonadaceae bacterium (assembly GCA_003553305.1). GTDB lineage: Bacteria > Bacillota > Dethiobacteria > DTU022 > DTU022 > B1SED10-74M. The sequence goes on along the minus strand of PWEB01000070.1, from coordinate 393 downwards.
AACTAACCCCTTTTTTCTGTAAAAATTCTTCTGCGGCAATACTGTCAAACCATTTCATGTAATTGACAAAAAATACAGTAGAAGATAAATCAAGATCAAAAAAACGGACCTTCAGTTGACTCCCATGTAACGCTTGCTTATTCATTTTTTTAGAATTACCTCCACTCAAAATACTATTGATTGAAAATAGACTGGATGGGAAACCCTCCAGAAACTTAACTTTAAGTCAATTTTCTAAAGAATTTCCCATGTTTTAAAATCATTACAGTTCGTTTTTAAAAGCACACTTAGCCATTATTCGTTTTAATTTGCACCACTGGATTTCTCAAGCTCCTTCTCCCGGAGTTTGCGCCTGAGAATTTTACCGACAGCACTTTTAGGGAGATCGTCTGT
>PWEB01000106.1 GCA_003553305.1 Syntrophomonadaceae bacterium | reverse complement strand
TTTCTGGATTATGGGCAGAGTTGATGATGTGCTTAATATTTCCGGCCACCGAATTGGCACTATGGAAGTAGAAAGTGCCCTGGTAGAGCACCCCGCAGCCACAGAAGCAGCGGTAATCGGAAAAGTTCACGAAATCAAAGGTCATGCCATTACCGCTTTCGTAACTCTTAAAGAAGGTATCGAAGGCAACGATGAGCTTGTTCAGGAACTTAAGCAATATGTTGGAAAAAAAATCGGGGCAATAGCCCGCCCTGAAGAAATATTTTTCACTCACGAATTGCCAAAAACACGCAGCGGAAAAATTATGCGGAGGCTGCTCCGCGATATTGCGGAAAATAGAGATTTGGGCGATGTTACTACCCTGATGGATCCGCAGGTTGTTAAATCGATTAAGAACGACTACAGCGAATAGTAAATAAAACTCTTCCAGCTTGTAACCCAAGCTAAATATATGCCGCTTTTTTTACAAAGGCGGCATATATTTATAAAAATCTTTAGCAGTGTGGTTTAGCAGATCTACTTACTTTAGCTTATTTTTACCCGGGCGAACTTTCTTTTACCAACCTGGACGACCCGGTCTTCTTCTAGATCTTTATCAAGTTCAAGATCAATAGAATTCACTGTTTGGCCGTTAATTTTCACCCCACCCTGTTGAATTAGACGCCGCGCTTCACTTTTACTCGCAGCCAAACCGGCGTCTACCATAACTGCTACAATCGCGGCCGGAGCTTCATATTGAAATGTATTTATTTCGCTGGGCATCTGGCCTTTTTGAAAAACCTGTTTGAAGTTGTTTTCTGCATCGTTAGCTGCATCACCGCCATGATAGAGAGAAACAATTTCTCTGGCCAGGCGCATTTTAGCATCCCGCGGGTGGGTGCCTCCGTTTTTCACACTTTTAATAATTTGATCAACTTCTGCAGAAGGCAGATTGGTAGCCAACCGGAAATACTCCTCCATTAAGTCATCGCCAATAGACATCGCTTTTCCATATATTTGATCAGGAGTCTCGGTCAGACCGATGTAGTTGCCGAGGCTTTTACTCATTTTGTCTGCACCGTTAATCCCGACCAGTATTGGCATCGTAAAAGCTACCTGCGGTTCCTGACCATAATCGCGCTGTAACTGACGGCCCATTAAAAGATTAAACTTTTGCTCGGTTGCTCCAAACTCAATGTCAGCTCGCACTGCAATCGAATCGTACCCCTGCATTAAGGGATAGAAAAATTCATGAATCCCAATCCCCACATTTTCCTGGTAACGCTTGTAGAAATCTTCACGTTCCATCATTCGAGCCACAGTTAGTTTCGAGGCCAGATTAATGACATCGGCAAAATTTAATTTGGACAACCATGAGCTGTTAAAAACCATTTCGGTCCGATCAGGATCAAGAATGAGAAATAGCTGTTCCTGGTAAGTGCGCGCGTTAGCCATAACTTCCTCTTCAGTAAGCTGTTTGCGCATTTCCGATCTCCCGGTAGGATCACCAATCATACCGGTAAAATCTCCAATAATTAAAACCACGTGATGACCCAGGTCCTGAAATTGCCTTAGTTTGTGAAGGACAACAGCATGACCTAGATGTAGGTCGGGGGCCGAGGGATCGATACCAAGCTTGCAGCGCAGAGCTTTATTCTCAGCTGCACTTTTGTTCAGTTTGTTTCGAAATTCTTCATCAACGATAATTTCAGCAGTGTTTTCAACAAGAATATTGTACTGCTCTGCTGCACTCATAAAACTCATTAACTTATACCTCCATATCCAATCATATTCTATTATAATAAACTATAATGCTAAGAAAATAAATCTTTTTTAAGCTCAATTGTAAGTCCGTCTGCAGCAGCAACGACTTTAACCCCTGTTTTGTCACTAAGCTCACGGGCCAGTAATTCGGGTTCGTGCTCCAGCATAGATAAACCAAAATGAGTCATCACAGCCATACGAGGTTGGATCCCGTCAATCAGTTTTGTGGCCGATTCTAAATCAAGATGTTTGATCTCTTTACAGGAAAGGGGTTCCACCAGCATTACATTCATAACCAGCAAATCCGTTCCGCTGTAATGTTTGATCAAATCATCAGAAAACAAGGTGTCGACCACAAATGATATACAAGTTTGATCAAGTATAAATTTCAAACCGTAAGTCTCAGCTGAATGGTTATGTCTGAACGGTGTTTCAAAATATAGGTTATCGATGCTATAAGAACCTTTTTCTTTTAATAGCTGCAAGTTTTCCACAGCTTGACGTACATGCTGAAAAACAACAGGTTCAAAACCCTCCAGTGCATCAGATGGCGCAAACAGATAACCCCGTTTATTAAAAGTGCCTTGAGTCATAGCTTCAATAATTACATTAACATCAGTAGAGTGATCCAGATGACGGTGGGTAAGAATAACCGCATCAAGATCTTCAGGATTAAGCACAGGGAAATCTAAAAAACAGCTTTTCAGGGTTCCCGGCCCGGGATCGATTAAAATGTGCTTTCCCTGAAAAAAGCACCATGTCCCGGCCGAAGAACGAAGCTGCTTGGAAACAACAAATCGGGCTCCTGCAGTGCCCATAAATTTTATCCAATCTGACAAGATATTTCATCCCCTGGGATAGAACATTAAAATAGTCCCTCACGGGACAGTTTGACAATAGAATATGTAAGGAACTGAGCAAACTAATAAGCCGAGTTCTGTTCTCCTTAGACTTTGCTGATCAGTTCAAGGAGCAGCAGCCATCTATCTCGTATGTCAGTTGCCTGACACCTCAAGCAACCAAACCCGGGAAGTCAGCGGGCAACTTCATCCTTCCCCTATTTGGTCTTGCTCCGGGTGGGGTTTACCTAGCGAGCCGGTCTCCCGACTCCTGGTGCGCTCTTACCGCACCGTTGCATCCTTGCCTGGCACTCAGCCATAATAGCAATGCTCACTTTTAAAGGATTACTTTTACAATTGAGTGCCAGGCGGTATTTTTTCTGTGGCACTGGCCTTAAGGTTACCCTCACTGGGCGTTACCCAGCACCCTGCCCTACGGAGCTCGGACTTTCCTCGAAAAGAACCTTGCGGTTTTCTTTCCGCGACTGCCTTGTTTACTCAGTTCCTTACTGTATTCTAAATGTAGTATAGCACTGCTCTATAGATTGTGTCAAAGCTGATTAATCAAGATCCACAGGATCTTGATCATAGTTTTCAAAATCAAAATTACTATCCAGGGTCGATAAAAATTGCAGGGCGTCTTCCAGTTCTGATACAGGAACAACCTGAATATCCTTTGCAACAAGTTTAGCTGCTTCATAATTATTTTCTGGAATAATAATGTAATCAATTCCTGCTCCTTCAGCAGCAGCAACTTTTTGAGTTACTCCACCGATAGCACCTACATTTTCATCCAAATCGATTGTCCCGGTTCCGGCAACTGCTTCGCCGCCGGTGATATCTTCATCAGACATCTGGTCAATAATCTCCAAAACAAACATCAGTCCTGCAGACGGCCCGCCAATATTTGCAGTATCTATTTCAATTTCTACCGGAAGAACCGGTTCCCAGGGTAGGGTTTGAATATACCCCCCCAAAAAAGCCATATCCTCATCGTCGGGATGTTGACCGGAAGGAACAGTAATATCGAGTTCTTGACCGTTACGGACAATGCTCATATCAACACTTTCACCGACCTGGCGATCCTGGACTATAATAGGAACCTCAGATGCAAGGAAAACATCTTTCTGATCAACACCGGTTATTTTATCTCCAACTGCAAGGGACCCTTCTGCGGGTGCGTCCTCAAGAAAATCAATTACTTCAACACCATCACTCTCAATATCAACATCATATCCAGCTCTGCGCAAGGCAACTACCTGCGCTATATGCTGGCTTTCCAACATGTGCTCGCGGAGTAGTTCCCTATACTCTTCTTCATCCATCTGCCGGGGTATTACTTTTTCTTTGGGGTTTAAATCCATATGGGGATGAATATAGCCATAAGCTGCAGTAAAAAGACTGGCCCGCTGCTGGGTAACCGTAAGCAAATAGAATATTTCCCGATCTTCCAAGTCTGCTCGATCCAGCTTCACAATCTCGCTCAGATTAACCGCCCTGCTTGGCCTCATCACATAATAATCAATTTGAACAAAGAAACCCACCAAAAAGATAACAACAATAATAATTAAATTTCTTATAAATAATTTATATTTCACTATGGACCTACTTCCTTTAAAACTAATAAGTCAGGAAAAGGGATTTTAAGTTCAGGTCAAAAACAACCCCTAATAGATTATAATGATTCCGATAAAAGCAGCCAAGCCCCTTCCAAACCAGGGCAGCATTAGATATAACTTGCCGGGACCATTATCTGTACTTTGCAACAATAGTCTCGTAAACTTCCGGAGGAACCAGGCTACTAATATCCCCTCCAAGACTGGCGATTTCCTTTACTATACTTGAACTAAGATAAGAATATTTATTGTTTGTCATCATAAACATAGTTTCCATAGCAGGTTTCAATTTTTGATTGACCAAAGCCATCTGAAATTCAAATTCAAAATCAGACATGGCCCGAAGTCCCTTAATAATTATGTTGATATTTTTGTTTTGCGCGTAATCAATAAGTAAGCCCCGGTAGTAATCAACTGTGACATTTGGACATGTTTTTGTGACCAGGTTTAGCATTGCAACCCGTTCTTCTATATCAAAGGTCGCTACTTTTCGTGGGTTCTCCAGCACGGCAACTGTAATATGCTCCATTATCTTGCTGGCCCTTTGTATAATGTCGAGATGCCCCTTTGTTACCGGATCAAAACTGCCAGGATATATTGCTTTAGTCATAATATTTCCTCCTTTGCTGTATATTAAATTTTGATACATACATATTTTCGCTACTTACCTGTCATAACCTGCCTGATATTTTTAAAAATATCTTGTTTGAAATGGATTGGTATGCTACAATAACTTTTGCGAGTATTAAAGGTGCCGGGAGGTTAATATCATGGCAAAAGTATGTGAAATATGCAATAAGGGTAAAGCAACTGGTTTTAAAATCAGCCACTCCAATATTAAAACAAAGAGAAAGTGGCGTCCTAATATCCAAAGAATTAAGATCCTCCAAAACGGATCCCCCCGGCGAGTTAACGTGTGTTCTCGCTGTATTAAAGCTGGGAAAATTGAAAGAGCAATCTAGATAAAGTTTCACCTTTTAAATAACTCCGTACGACAAAAAAGGGAACAGTATAAAGCTGCTCCCTTTTTGTGCTTATTAACTCCTTAAAGCCAGTTAATCTTAAATACGTTCAATACAAAATCCCTTTGTTTCATATATAGTATCGGCAATTTCCCGTTTTGGAGCGTAAGCATTAATTGGCTCAAACTGTGTACAATGGCGAATACCTGCATATGCCTTAGCAGCTTCATCACCTTCAAGCGTGCCGGCGATTACTTCCTTAGCCCATGCTTCCATCTTGGGAACCATTTCGTGTATAAAGCATGAAGTCATGGTCATAGCCATTTTGGACTCTTCACTATCTTCTTTCGCCATCATTTTCTTTGCTCTCAGCAAACCGCTTTCAGCAGCAAATACTTCCATAGCCATGTCAGCGAGGCGGCAAAGAATTTCCTGTTCATTATTCAATTCTTCACCATACTTTTGTGCTGCATTACCGGCAGCCAGTAAGAAGAGAGTTTTCATATTGTGGAGATAGAACTCTTCTTTTTCAGGGCTTCCTTCCGGTATTTCAGCTTCTTTTAACTTGCTCAAAGTGCCTCCAAGTCCCATCACAGCTTCCATGAAAGGCACTTCATTTTTCATGGCTTTACGCAGCAATGTGCCGGGGATTAGCATGCGGTTAACTTCGTTTGTCCCTTCAAAAATACGATTAATACGGCTGTCCCGGTATGAACGTTCTGCTGGGTATTCCTGCCCATAGCCGTAGCCACCAAAGATCTGGACTCCTTCATCTGCTACATAGTCCATCCCTTCAGAGCAAAATACTTTTGAAATAGAACATTCAATAGCATATTCATGGATAGCTTTAGCAATTTCAACCATATCCCCGCCAGCAGCTTTAACTTCTTCTAGTTTTTCATCTATCATACCGCCAATACGATAGACCAGGCTCTCCATCAGATATGTGAGGATTGCCATATTGGCAAATTTGTTCTTTATCAAATTGAACTGGGCAATCGGCTGTTGAAACTGAACTCTTTGCTGAGCATATTCGCTGGCAAATTCAATCACTTTCTTACTCCCACCAACACAGCCGGCCCCTAACTTGAAACGCCCAATATTTAAGATGTTAAAAGCTACCTGATGGCCTTTGCCTTCTTCCCAGAGCATATTCTCAACCGGCACCTTAGCGTTATCCAAAATTACGCTGCAGGTTGAAGAACCTTTAATACCCATTTTCTTCTCTTCCGGATCAATCGAGACCCCTTCACTGTCTGCATCAACGATAAAAGCTGTAAACCTCTCACCGTCGATTTTTGCATAGGTGACGATAACATGGGCCCAAGCTGCATTGGTGATATATTGCTTGGCACCATTTAAGATATAGTATTTACCGTCTTCAGAAAGCACTGCCTTGGTTTTGCAGTTTAATGCATCTGAACCTGCTTCAGGCTCGGTTAAAGCATAAGAAGCAATATGCTCTCCTGTAGCTAGCTTGGGCAGATACTTTTTCTTTTGTTCTTCATTACCAAAATATACAATCGGCAGAGTTCCTATACCGGTATGAGCCCCAAATGCAGTTGCATAAGAACCTCCACTTAGCGAAGCACTCTCGGTAATAATATTAGTAGTAATCTTATCTGATTCTTCTCCACCGTACTCTTCCGGGATATCACTACTAAGCAATCCCAATTCACCTGCTTCACGCAACAAGCCAGTCATTACACCATCTTCCATTGCTTCAATCTGATCAATCTTTGGTTCCACTTGATTATTCATGAAATCACAGCTGGTTTTCTTGATCATTAAATGAATGTCATCGAAATCCTCAGGCGTAAAAACTGTGTTCTCATCAACTGGCTGAAGCAAATATGCTCCACCTTTGATCAATTCACTCATCAATTGTTCACCCCTTTTAAAATAATCAGGTATATATACTTTTACCGTTTAATAGTTTCTATAGTTAAATTTATTTCCCTGCATTGTGAAAATAATAACTTGGTTTTTAATTCAAAGTGTCGCAATAAGCTGTAAATAAATAGTGATGCTGCATTTAATGCCTATTGGTCTTCCTTGCAAACAAACCAAAAATAGATTTTGCATCCTTGATCTGATGTTTTCTTTGTGCTAATATAGGAAAAGCAGAGTAAGTAACCAGGCCGAAGTGGCGGAACTGGCAGACGCACACGACTCAAAATCGTGCGGGCTATGCTCATGTGGGTTCGACTCCCACCTTCGGCACCAAACAATAAATAATCGGGATAGGGAGCGACCGTTAAGCCGCCCTCTATCCCGATCTCTTTTATCTATTGATCCATAGTTTTCAACTCATTATCCATATACTGCTTCCGACAGAGGGTTCTCTGCAGTTTGCCAGAGCTTGTCTTTGGCAAAGTCCCCGGTTGAACCAGCATAGTATCACGCGGAGGATAACCGACAATCCCGCTAACCTGCTGCCGTATAGCCTGCCTAACTGCAGTTAAATCATCTGACCGCACCTCTGCTACAACTACGATTGCTTCTTTTCTTTTACTACCTTCCACCCCAAAAGCAATTACATTTCCGGCGCGCACTCCCTCTACCGTTCCAATCGATTTTTCGATATCCTCCGGGAATATATTTCTTCCGGCAATAATAATGACATCTTTTTTCCGGCCGCATATAACCAGTTCAGCGGAACCATCATTTGGCCCCTCCACAAAATAAGCAAGATCCCCGGTGCATAACCAACCTTCTTTAAATAATGTTTCATTAAGATCAGGCCTTTTATAGTAACCGACCATTAAAGAAGTGCCCCTGATTTCAAGCTCGCCCACTTCTCTCAATCCCAGTGTTTTCCTGGTATCAATATCGCAAATCCGCATCTCTAAGCCGGGGATAGGGGTCCCAAGCAGAGGGAAAAGCCGGGTATTTTCATCCTTCGGATCGGCCGGGCGCGCTATTCTCTCTTTTTCAAGAGCTTTGCGATCTACAGCATCTATCGCTACACCTCGCATCGGTTTAGGAAAAGTGCCTCCAAGCGATAATTCAGCCATACCGAAAGCACAGAAAACCGCATTGCCATCGAATTTATGTTCTTTTCCTGTTTCTATTAAAGTCTTGACTACATCCGGATCAACCGGTTCAGCTCCATTCAAAGCCAGGCGGACCGCTGAAAGATCGAGTATTTCATCAGTATCACTCATTCGGCGCAAAGCACGTGCGGCAAGGACCCAGGAAAAGTTAGGACCGGCCGTAACGGTGCCCTGGTACGCACTTAGCCAGCGCATCCAATCGGCCGGACGACCCAGGAAATCCTGCGGTGCGGTTATTACAAGAGAACAACCCGCTGCCATTGGCACAGTGAGGAATCCAATTAGACCCATATCATGGTATAGAGGGAGCCAGGAAACAAATATATCATCTTCAACCACTTCCGCTGCATCAATCATCCCGTTTACATTTGCACTAAGTACTCTGTAGGGTAGCATGACTCCCTTCGGATCCGCTGTGGATCCTGAAGTAAATTGCAATACTGCTAACCGCTCGGGATCATCGGGGACTTCCTGATAATCATTAGCACTTAATTTTCCAGGTCCGGGTTCCAGTTCACTTAATAAAACAATCGGGGGATCTTCTTCTTTTCTCTCCTGGTAAACTGCCAGAGTGGGATCGAGCAGAAGCATATTAATGTCACCGTGCCGCATTAAAGCCCGGGTTTGATTAGCAAACTCTTCAATCGAACTTAAGCGCATTGGAATAGGCAGCATACTGACACTGGCCCCGCAGAGCCAAGCTGCCTGTATAGCAGTAACCAGATTACGAGTGGTCGGTCCGAGTAAAGCAACATGTTCACCTGCTTTCAATCCTTTCGACTGCATTATTGCTGCCATTGCTTTTGCATCCTGATGTAATTCCCCCCAGCTTAAGACTACATCCTCATGATCATTGTTCCCGGCAGCAGAGCCTACAAAAGTTACCGTATTGTTTCCTTTTGCAGCTAGACGAATTCTTGTCAGTAAAGGCACTGATTCAGTTGATTGATCAGACTTACTGATCGTTAGAGGGGTTTGTTCAATCTTTTCTGTTTGTTCTTTGTAAAACATTTTTATCCTCCTGGCAATCTATAAATTATAATTATAACTGTAAACATAAAGGGTCTGCTCAGCCGTGCTGCATTTTGCCTGGTGCCAAATCCTCGCGGGCAATGGGGGCGACCGCTCTATCGCAATGCCACCAGCCCAAAATGTATCACGACTAGAGCTGAGCAGAAATAACATAAATAATATTTCACATAAATATCATAAAATCCTTCATTTCGAATAATAAAGTGATCATAATTAAAAAGGGTAATCCTAAAGGCACTTTAGGACTACCCTTTTTTCTTAATGTTTTTGCCGTAAAACTAAAATGACTTGGCTTTTTTGGCCAGGTAATCAAGCAGGAATGGGTTTAATACTTTAATATATGTCCCCTTCATGCCCAGCGACCGTGATTCAATAACTCCGGCGCTCTCAAATTTACGAAGAGCATTGACGATCACTGAACGGGTTATGCCAAGCTGATCAGCAATCTTGCTTGCCACCAAAAGACCTTCGTTACCACCAAGCTCTTCAAAGATATGTTCAACCGCTTCTAATTCAGAATATGATAAAGTTGCTACCGCCAATTGAACAACTGCTTTATTCCGGGCTTCTTCTTCAATTTCATCTGATTTTGATCTGAGAATTTCCATTCCAACCACAGTAGCTCCGGTTTCAGCCAAAATCAAATCTTCTGCATCAAACAACTCGTTAAAACGAGCAAGTAACAAAGTACCCAGGCGCTCACCACCACCAAGAATTGGAATCACAGTGGTAATTTTGTTGGTAAACAGGCACCTTTCCGAATCAATAAAAACACAATCGTTAGTTTTCTGACGTAAATTTACGCGAGATTCATCATCTTTGAGCAAAAATTGATTATAATCTTCAGGGAAATGTTCTTCTTTAAGGACAGTGTTAACCATAAGATCACATTCAAATTCATCAACCAACGACCATCCAAATATTTTTCCTTTCTTGCTGGCAATGTATACATTAGCATGAATAACATTTTTAAGGACCTCAGATACCTCCTTAAAATCAACATGCTGGCCTGCAGTTTGTTGCAAAATCTTGTTTATCCGACGAGTTTTCTCTAACAAAGGAGAAGAAATCACGTCTTTCACCTACCTTTCACCATTTTTCATTTTATAGTATATATCTACTTAAATCTTTATCTTTAACAACTTTATGCAATTTGCTTTGCACATAATCCCGATCTACTGTTAGGTCGTTTGAATCAACCTCGTTAGGCAGTTCAAATGACAGATCCTCTAGTATCTTTTCCATAATTGTGTGCAATCGGCGCGCACCAATATTTTCCATCTCTTGATTCAGGTAACATGCTGTTTTAGCAATCTCCTCAATCGAATCTTCAGTAAAAGTTAAATTCACCCCTTCCGTTTCTAATAATGCTTTATACTGTTTAATCAAAGCATTGCTTGGTTCGGTAAGAATCTGCTTAAAATTTTCTTCTGTTAAGCTGTTTAGTTCAACCCTGATTGGAAATCTGCCCTGCAGCTCTGGGATCAAGTCAGACGGTTTAGTCATATGAAATGCACCAGCTGCAATAAACAATATATGATCAGTTTTTACAGAACCGTGCTTCGTTACAACGGTAGATCCTTCAACGATCGGCAATATGTCGCGTTGAACTCCTTCTCTGGAAACATCAGGTCCAGATCCATGATAATCTTTACCGGCAATTTTGTCAATTTCGTCAAGAAAAATTATTCCCAACTGTTCAGCTCTTTTGAGAGCTTCACTTGTTACCGCATCCATATCAATTAGCCGCTGGGCTTCTTCCTGCTCTAAAATCTTTCTCGCCTCCGCCACAGGAACCCTGCGTTTCTTTTTTTTAGGCGGCATAATGTTTCCCAGAACATCCTGCAAATTTATGCCCATCTCTTCCATACCCTGACCGCTAAACATGTCTCCAATAGGCGGCTTGCGTTCCTCAACCTCAACCTCAACCATTTTTTCTTCAAGCTCACCGTTCAACAATCTTTCTTTGACCTTTTGTTGTTCCTCCCTGGCCCGCTGCATTCTTTCTGTAAAACCTTCATCTTCCACACTGCTTTCTTCCTGGGGAGGAGCTGTTTGAAAAAGAAAACCAAGTGGGTTGCCTGAATTTCGCTTTTTCTTGGGAAGAGGAGCGATCAATTCAATCAACCTGGCATTTGCATTTTGAGCAGCTTTACCCTGAACTTCCTCTAAGCGTTCATTTCGGACAATTCTAACTGCGGTTTCCACAAGATCACGTATCATCGATTCAACATCGCGACCGATATAACCGACTTCGGTAAATTTAGTGGCCTCTACTTTTACAAAAGGAGCATTGACCAGGCGGGCCAGACGCCTGGCCAGTTCAGTTTTACCAACTCCGGTCGGCCCAATCATGATGATATTCTTAGGCATAATCTCTTCTTGTAAATTTTCAGTCAGCTGCTGCCTCCGATACCTGTTGCGCAAAGCGACTGCCACACAGCGCTTCGCATCATTCTGCCCAATAATATATTGATCCATTTCGCTAACTATTTCACGGGGGGTAAGTTCTTCTTGTGTCATATTCTAATTAATGCATCCCTTCTAAATTTCTTCGATAATTATTGAATCATTTGTATAAACACAAATTTCAGCAGCAATTCTCAGCGCTTCTCCGGCAATTTTACCCGGAAGCAGTTCAGTATTACAGACTAAAGCTTTGGCTGCAGCCTGGGCATATGGCGCCCCGGAACCAATAGCTGCTATACCGTCATCAGGCTCAATAACTTCACCGGTTCCGGAAATTAGCAGTAAACCATCTTCACTGGCTACTACAAGTAATGCTTCAAGTTTTCTAAGAACCCGGTCAGTGCGCCATTCTTTGGCCAGCTCGACAGCTGCCCGGGCTAAATTGCCCTGGTAACTTTCAAGTTTCCCTTCAAATTTATCACAAAGGGTCAGGGAATCGGCTACTGCACCGGCAAAACCGGCAATTACTTTTCCTTCATAAAGCCTGCGCACTTTACGCGCTCCATGCTTAATGATAGTACTGTTACCAAAAGTTACCTGCCCATCACCAGCTACGGCAACTTTGTTTCCTAATCTAATAGCTACTATGGTGGTTCCTTCAAACATGAATTTAACGCCCTTTAAATTTAGTTCCGGGGAAAAGCTGATCGGTAGACTTCATTTAATCTTTCCCGGGTCACATGTGTATAAATCTGAGTGGTTGATATGGTGGCATGCCCCAGCAATTCCTGGACCACTCTTATATCCGCGCCTCCCTCAAGCAAATGTGTTGCAAATGAATGCCTTAAAGAATGAGGGCTGATATCCTCTTTATGAGATACCCGTTGAATATATTTTCTGAAATTATCACGCACACCTCGATCACTCAAAGGGTCTCCGTATTTATTTAAAAACAGCTCGTCATAACCCCGCTGATTTTTATTTTTTGCAACTAAAGCCGGTCGAATCCTTTGCAGGTACTCATCTAGCAGTCCGGCAGCGACTTTACCAATCGGCACAATACGCTCTTTTTTCCCTTTACCATACAGCTTGACCAATCTGTCTTCCAGCTGCAAAGAGTGAATTTGTAAATTAACCAGTTCACCCACCCGCAGGCCGGAAGAATAAATCAATTCATAAATTGTCCGATCCCGAAAACCCAAATCTGTTCCACTATCAGGCGCTTCCAACAAAGCTATTACTTCGTGGGGATACATAAACCGGGGCAAGTTTTTTTCTAGCTTGGGCCGGGCTACTGTAGACCATTTTCCACTGTTAACCTGATCTTCTTTTTGTAAATAAAATAAAAAAGAACGCGTGGCAGACAATTTACGCGCAATAGAGCGTCGAGAATAACCCTTTGCCTTCAACCAGGCTAGATAGCGCCGCAATGTAAGATGGTCTATTGCCTGCAAACCTTCCGACCTGATGCCTTCTAAGCCAAGAAAATGCATAATATCATTTCTGTAAGCCTGCAGGGTCAAAGGTGATGCATTCTTATTAACGTTAAGATAAGCCATGAAACGCTCGAGCCAATCATTAATTTCCATATCGCAACACCTTTATTATCCTAACATAACTATTCTAGTGTTGCAAGTGAATATAATGGTTTTTTAAAAAATTCCACCTATTCAAACCTTAATTGTTTAAATGTTTCAGCTTCCCGCAGCAGCTTCCTGTTCTTCCAGATTATGCTCGTAGGGACACTCCTTCTTCGAGCAGCGGGCCAAAGTTTCTTTGCTCTTTCTGTGTTCCGCCAGCAGTGAACCACATTGGGGACATTCTTCCGGGAGAGGTTTTTTCCATAGTGAAAAGTCACAGTCAGGATAATTTTCACAACCGTAAAATGTACGCCCTTTCTTGGTTCTCAGTTCAACAATCATTCCACCGTCACGCGGGCATTGCACACCCGTTTCTTTAACAACTTTCTTGGTGTACCTGCATTCAGGAAAGGCTGGACAGGCCAGAAAACGGCCAAAGCGGCCATGCTTGTAAACAAGATGCTCACTGCAATGCGGACAGGTTTCATCACTGTACTCCGGTTTCATCTCTACTTTTTCTATCTTTTGATCCGCCTCTTCCAATCGATCTTTAAAATCACCTTCGTAAAAATTTTTTAATACCTTCAGGCGCTCATGTTTCCCTTCTTCAATTTCATCTAACTGCTCCTCTAACCTGGCGGTGAAATCAATATCTATTATTTCAGGAAAATAGTTGATCATTAGCTGAACAACCACAATCCCAATCTCAGTCGGTAAAAAGGCCTTGTTTTCTTTAATCACATAGCCGCGACTCTGAATTGTTTCAATAATCGGACTGTAGGTGCTGGGCCTACCGATCCTTTTTTCCTCTAGAGTTCTGATTAATGATGCTTCATTGTAGCGGGGTGGCGGTTTGGTAAAATGCTGATCAGGGATCAACTCCAGGAGTTTTAAATCCTGACCTTCTTCCAAATCAGGCAAATATGCATCCTCATCCCCGTTATCAACCTGGTAAAGAATCAGAAAGCCCGGAAAGCGTAAATTCGAACCATTAGCCTTAAAAGTGTAGCCGCCGGCCTTAATATTGACCCGCACCTTGTTGTAGACAGCCGGATTCATCTGAGCAGCCACAAGACGGTTCCAGATCAACTTGTAAAGACGGTTCTGATCCCGGCTGAGGTGCTGTTTAATCAAATCTGGCTCTCGCATAATAGAGGTTGGCCTGATCGCCTCGTGGGCCTCCTGGGCACCTTTACGCGTTTTGTACTCTGGAGGTTTGCCTGGCAGGTAATCCGCGCCATATTTATTCTCGATCATTGTACGGGCTTCGTCCTGCGCCTGAATTGATACTTTCGTTGAATCAGTTCGGATATAAGTAATCAAACCTACGGTTTCACCGGACCCTATATTAATACCTTCATAGAGCTGCTGAGCAAGATTCATGGTTTTACGACTGGTAAACCCAAGCTTGGCTGATGCTTCCTGCTGCAGGCTGCTGGTTGTAAAGGGTGGCAGCGGATGTCTCTTGCGCTGACTGCGGGTAATCTTGTCAATAATAAATTTTTCATTTCTTACCGCTGCGGCAACATCTTCGACCTGAGCTTTGTTTTTAAGCTCAAGCTTACTGCGCTTGTGACGATCAATTTCAACCTTAAAATTGCTGCCATTTTTTTCATCCTCCAGGAGGGCATTTAAACTCCAGTACTCACAGGGAATAAAACTATCAATTTCATCCTCACGATCACAAATCAAGCGGACCGCCACTGACTGAACCCGGCCTGCGCTAAGACCGCTCCTTATTTTACGCCACAGCAGAGGGCTGATCGAATAGCCTACCAACCGGTCAAGTATCCGCCTGGCCTGCTGGGCATCAACCCGGTTGTAATCAATCTGACGGGGATTTTTAAAAGATTCCTTGACTGCTTCTTTGGTTATTTCATTAAACTCTACCCGGCAGGGTTGAGCCTGATCAAGGTTAAGGGCTCTGCTGATATGCCAGCAAATCGCTTCTCCCTCCCGGTCCGGGTCGGCTGCTAGAAAAACCTTGTTCGCTTTTTTTGCAGCATCTTTCAATTCTTTTAATATTTTTCCTTTGCCGCGGATAGTGATATATTTTGGTTCAAAATCATTCTCGATATCCACCCCTACTTTACTGCGCGGCAGATCGATCAGGTGGCCCTGGGAGGCTAGCACTTTATAGTTCTTACTGAGGAACTTTTTAATAGTTTTTGCTTTAGTCGGTGATTCAACTATCACCAAATTCATGAAGTCGACCCTCCTTAAGGGTTTAAAACAAAATTCAATTGTTATCCGTAAAGTATTTTACCATATCTGTCAAATCCGGCAAAAATATTTTCCCGGTGACTGGCGAATTTGCTTCTTTATTTCAAGGGATAGCAGTTCAGTTATAACCCGGGCAGCGCTGTTTCCGCTGGTTCTTATAATATCGTCAACATGTGTCGGTTGATAAGGGATAAATTGCAAAAGGGCCCGTTCTTCCGCTGACAAAACAGCTGAATCGGTTATCATGTCTAAAGTTAACTGTTCCTCTGATGGACCATCAATATATATTTCACCGAGAATATCTGCCGCTGATTCCACCAAATGAGCCCCTTCCTTTATCAATTGATGGCAGCCGCGACTGTAGGGGCTGCCTATATTACCAGGCACAGCAAAGACCTCCCGATTTTGCTCCAGGGCATAGTTAGCGGTAATCAGGGATCCGCTTTTAGCGGTTGCTTCGACAACCACAGTGCCCAGAGATAGCCCGCTGATAATCCTATTACGCTGGGGAAAATGATGGGACAGCGGTTTAGCGCCCAGTGGGAATTCACTGAAAACTGCTCCGTCAGCAGCAATTTGTTCCATTAAATTTTTATTGGCGGAAGGATAACACCGATCAATACCACAACCTAGCACAGCTACTGTATAACCTTTACGTTCAAGAGATCCCCGGTGTGCTGAGGTGTCAACCCCCAGGGCCATTCCGCTGATCACACTCACTCCAGAGGCAGCCAATTCACCGCCCAAGCGTTCTGCCACTTCTTTACCGTAAAATGTGGATCGGCGGCTGCCCACTACGGCAGCAGCCGGTTTATCTACTTTGCTTAAATCACCACGGTAATAAAGAATAGGGGGCGGTTGAAAAATCTGCTTTAAAAGATGAGGATACTGAGCAGAATCAATTGATATGCAACCTATTTTACCCTTCTGAAGTCGATTCCACTCTTTTTCAGGGTCAATACCGTCACGTTCCTGCTTTAAACGATCAGCATACCCATTTAGGCCGTAGATGAATCTACAGTTTTCGGGTGAAGATTCCCATGCAGCCTCTGCAGAACCATAATAGTCAAGCAGGGCAGCAATCCTTTTCGGTCCGAGAAATGAAATGCGGTTTAAGGCATTTAAATATTTCAAATCACATTTTTCATTATTTTTCATGGCAGACCTGTCCCTCTGGAGCAGGCCACTTAGCTGTCAAAAGCTTCACTAAAAGATCAGTGGAATGGCGTAGATCAACGCTGTCAATCATCTCTGAGGGTGAATGCACATAGCGGCAAGGGATCGAAAGGACTCCGGAAGGAACTCCTTCCCGGGAAGTATGGATCGCCCCGGCATCTGTTCCGCCGCGTTCAACCACTCCAAGCTGATAAGGGATTTCATTCTTCTCAGCAGTTTCCTGCATGAACTGCTTGATCAGGGGATGGCACATCACTGACCTGTCTTTAACCTTTATCACCGGCCCCTTACCTAAGGATATATTTGATAGTGGGGCCTGAGGAGTATCACCAACCCCTGTAACATCAACAGCCAAACCGTAATCAGGCTCACAGCGATAAGCAGCTGTTTTAGCTCCTCTTAAGCCAAGCTCTTCCTGCACCGAAAAAACAAAACAAACTGCCTGGGGTAGATTATCTGGAAGTTGAGTAATAGCTTCTATCAAGATGGCACAACCCGAACGATTATCCATCGCCTTAGCAACAAACCGGCCTCCGGAGAGAGTTAAAAAAGGTTGATCAAGACAGGCCATATCACCAATCCTGATTATTTCTTGAGCACTTTTATTATCTTTTTGACCGATATCAAGGTATAATTTACTCCAATCAAGCTCTTTCCATTCTTTTACTTTTTCATGGAAAACCACTCCCCTATTACCGTTTTTAAAGCGCAGGCGCTGCCCCACTAGACGGTAGGGGGATATTCCACCGACCGGAGCCAGACGTAAAAAACCCTGCTCATCAAGATGGGTAATGATCACTCCGATTTCATCCATGTGAGCTGCGACCATTATTTTTGGAGCAGGTCCGTCTTTTTCAACAAAAAGGTTGCCCAGCTTGTCTTTAAAAACCCGGTCTGCCCTGGCGCTGGTCATATCTTCAACTACCGAACTTACCAACTCTTCCTCGCCCGACGGACCGTAAGCTTCTGTCAATTTTTTTAAGAGCCTTTCTATCTTCATCGCCCCCTTATTTTACTACACCATCTCTAACCAGGCTCTGATCAGAGCAAACGCTGACTGCCGATCACTTTCGTTTAGAATACTGTGTGGAGAATGAATATAGCGGCAGGGTACTGACAGGACAGCACACTGCACCCCTTCACGGGAAAGTGAAATAGATCCTGCATCGGTTCCTCCCCCGGTAAAACTACGAAATTGATAAGGCACCTTTGCTTTTTCAGCTGCCTGGACTAATTGATTGCGCATTTCTTTACTTATTAAGATAGTTCGGTCCATCATACTAATAGCCGGGCCTGCTCCCAGCCTGGTGCTGACTAGATTGTTTTCAGTGCCCGGGGTGTCTGCTGCCGCAGTGGTTTCTAAGGCCAGGGCAATTTGAGGCTGCATTGTATGGGCAGCAGCCATAGCCCCCCTGGCCCCCATCTCTTCCTGGGCTGTAAAAGCGGCATCGAAAGCCAGACCGTTATCCTCCATCAAAAGTTCTAACAGGGTCAGGCATCCGGCCCGGTCATCAAAAGCTTTTCCCCGGTAATAACCGTCACCTAAGGCAGTACATGAAGCATCAAATGAAACATAATCACCAACCGAGACATGCTTTTCAGCTCTTTCAAGACTGTTAAAACCACAATCGATGCTCAGCGTTTCTAGATCAAAAGGTTTCTTTTGTTCATTTGCTTTTTGTAAATGAACCGGCTTTACTCCGATCACTCCAGGTAGCCCTTCCGGACCGACCAAAACCCGGCTAGCCGGTAATATACGGCTATCTATACCACCGATAGTTTCAAACTTAAGCATCCCGTTTTTGTTAATTTTAGTAATCATTAAGCCTACTTCATCCATGTGCGCAGCAAGCATAACTTTCGGCATGCCGGATTTTCCTTCCCGGCGAACAAGCAAATTTCCCATGGTATCAACTGTAGTTTTTACCCGGTATCCTTTTAACTTATCCAAAAGATAGCCGCGAACCCGCCCTTCATCACCGGACACACCGCGCAAATCAGCTAACTCTGCTAACAATTTTTCAACTCCTCTAAAAAAGAATAATCAAGATTGTGCATAAAATGATTTAAAAGTTTGCTGCTCACAATCAGATCATCTAAATTAATCAACTCGACTGCTGTGTGCATATAGCGTAGGGGTATCGAAAGCAGAGCGGTGGGAATGCCTTCCCGTGAAACCTGGATAGGCCAGGCATCAGTACCGCTGGGTCCGGAAATCGGCTCTATTTGAAAGGGCAGATAGTTTTCTTGAGCAATTTCCCGGAGTTTTTTGCCCAGGATGGGA
The DNA here is from genome assembly GCA_003553305.1 of Syntrophomonadaceae bacterium. Lineage (GTDB taxonomy): Bacteria > Bacillota > Dethiobacteria > DTU022 > DTU022 > B1SED10-74M. Next base: position 6,232 of record PWEB01000106.1, on the reverse strand, counting down.
TGAAAATTTGGGCCGACTGCAATGGCCGGTCCAGCACCGTTTTTAAAAACAGTCTTATCTTCAAGACCGGGTGCATCACCATGAGTAACATCGATCACAATGGCAAGATCGGGTTTGCAACCGTAAGCAGCGCTTACAGCACCTCTTAGCCCTACTTCCTCCTGCACGGTAGATATAAAGCAGACATCTGCCTGATGCCGCAGGGCAGAGAGGCTAGCAGCAGATGCAATCATCGTAGCAGCTCCGGCCCGGTTATCCAATGATTTACCGGTTATCATTTTGCTATCCTGCATAATCAGGGGGGGTTGTTCAAGAGCTATAAAGTCACCGACTCTGACTTGTTCCCGAACTTTTTTTTCATCACAGCCGAGATCAATAAACATATTCTCAATTTCAGGGGGCGTTGTACGCTCTTTCTGGCTAGTCAGGTGTGGGGCTTTGGCTCCGACCACTCCCTGCAGACGATTCTTCCCATGCACCTTCACGGCATGCCCGGGCAGGATACGTGGATCAATACTGCCTACCGGTGCAAATCTTATAAAGCCACCTTCTTCGATCTTTGTGACCATCGCTCCAATCTGATCAATATGGGCCACGAGGGCCAGGGTAATCCTTTGCTGATCCGAAGCAGGGTAACCTGGCTTTAAAGCAAGCAGGTTCCCAAAACGATCATTTTTTACTTCTCCGGTATACTGCCGGAAATAACGAGCGGCAGTTTCAACAGCATCAGTTTCTTCTCCTGATAAACCGTCTGCAGAAGAAAGATTCAGCAGGATAGTCTTCAATTTTTCTGTATTCAATCAGCCACCCGCTCCTTGATCAATAATATGGCTGCATTAACTAAACATTTCCCTGCTTCAACTGCTCCAAGATTTTTTTTGCCTCATCAAGTTCGGGGAGCTTGCGGCACAGCAAACCATATTCCAGGCTGTCTACCAGGGCAATCCAGCTGGCTTCAATAATGTTAGGCGAAACACCGACTGTCCCCCAAGTCATTGTATCGTCACATGTTTCAATAAGCACCCTGACCTGGGCTCCAGTTCCGTCAACACCATCAATAACCCGCACCTTAAAATCACTGAGCTTCATTTGTTTTAATGCAGGATAAATTTCCTCTAATGCTTTACGTAAAGCATTGTCAAGCGCATTAACCGGTCCGTTCCCTTCAGCAGCGGTATGAACCTGCATATCACCGACCCGGACTTTAATGGTCGCTTCTGAATATAGGTGCCCGTTTTCTCGCTTTTCAATGATCATCCTAAACCCTTCGAGATGGAAAAGAGGTTGATAAGCTTTCATCATTTTTAGGACCAGTAGTTCAAATGAACCTTCTGCACCCTCAAACTGGTAACCGTAGTGTTCCATTTCTTTAATCTTCTGCAAAACCGCTGCCGTCTCCGGCTTGCCTTTATCAAGGTGATAATTGTTTTGATTAGTCTTGATGGAAATACTGCTTTGCCCACCCAGTTCTGATACGAGAATCCTCCGCTGATTACCGACCAGTTCAGGGGAAGCGTGTTCATAGGTGGCCGGTTTTTTATTTACCGCATCAATATGAATACCACCCTTATGGGCAAAGGCATTAAATCCGACATAAGGCTGCTGATCCGGAGGAGCAATATTAACCAACTCGGCAACAAAACGGGACAGCCTGGTTAAGCCTTGCAGCTGTTCGGGCGTGATAACCTGTAATCCCATTTTGAGCTGCAGGTTGGGCGCAATGGTGCACAAGTTAGCATTGCCACAGCGTTCACCATAACCGTTGATGGTCCCGTGAACCTGGGTAATCCCCTCCCGGACCGCTAACAATGAATTGGCCGTTGCCATGCCGGCATCATCGTGAGCGTGTATACCCAGTGGAGATTTGACCCTGTCACTGACCACTTCCAAGATAGGGGACAATTCCCATGGCATTAACCCTCCGTTGGTATCACACAAAACAACAGTATCTGCGCCGCCTTTAGAAGCAGTTTCGATGGTTAAGAGGGCATATTCCGGGTTGGCCTTGTAACCGTCAAAAAAATGCTCGGCATCAAAAATCACTTCCCGGCCCAGTGATTTGAGATACAGAACAGTCTCCTTAATCATGGCCAGGTTTTCATCCAGGGTTGTTTTTAAGGCATCATGGACATGAAAGTCCCAGCTTTTGCCGAAGATAGTCACTGTCTCGGTGCCGGCTTCAACAACAGCCTGCAGGTTTGAATCTTCTGCCGCAGATATTCCGGGTTTGCGGGTGCTGCTAAAAGCGCATAACCGGGCATGCTTAAATTCTAGTTCTGCAGCTTTCCGAAAAAACTCTATATCTTTAGGGTTAGATCCGGGCCAACCTCCCTCGATGTAGCTAACTCCAATCTCATCAAGCTTGTCAGCAATCTTTAACTTATCAGCAACAGAAAGGGAAACCCCCTCCCGCTGAGTGCCGTCTCGTAATGTAGTATCGTATAAATCGACTTTTTTCATCTAATCCCCCTGCTTCCCCTAAAAATAAAATTAATAGGTATTATACTATACCTGTTTGTGAAGTGTCCAATTTAAATTTAATATTTTCTAACAATCAGTGTAAATGTTTCGGCGGCCTGTTCTTTGTAGATGCCATAAAATATAAAAACCGATAATCTCCATAACAAATGGAGAGGAAAGAAAAAGGAAAAATAAATACTGTTATAATAGTAATATTCATTTATGACTACTAAATTGTTCTGATCCGCCAAAACCTTAAACTCAGCAGGAGTGCACCTGTTATAGTATGCTTTAAAACCCTGTTTCCATTGCATCTTTGGATATAATACCGCTAGCATAGTTTTTTTTGTGCTTTGTGGAATAATTCTATTGATCCTTGCATAAAGAGCATTGCGATTAGGAACAAATATAAGCGCTAAACCACCCGGCTTTAAAATACTCGAAAGCGCTGAAAAAGCAGATTCAACGTCTCTGACATGTTCCAATAAGGCCTGGCAAATGATTAAATCTGCGTCATTTAATCCCCGGTAGCCGGCAATATCTGCCTCGATCTTCTCATCATATGAGCCGGGAGGTGCTGCCTCTAGTTCTTCATGTTCGATATCAAGGCCGATTACCCTGAGATTAAGATGGTTTTTAACTTTTGAGCTTAATAAAGGGCGTTTTCCTGCTCCGACATCATAAACGACCATATTTTCTTTTAAACAGGCAGGAACCATGTTTTCCTGAAAATCATAATTCCCATCCAGTCTAAATTTATAGGGCAATACCTTGTCAAATTTACGACTCAGCCAAATCTGACTATTGATCAACCATCTGAACATAAGCACCGGCCTGCTTCTTAATATATTCATTTAGCGCAACCTTTTTAGAATTCGCTATCAAAATTGACCAGTTCATAACATTCTGTGGGCAGCTCCCTTAAAAACTGGGATGGTCCTTCCGAAACAGCGCCGTAATTACGGTAATCCTCCCGGTAAGTGGTTAAAAACAGGTAATTGCGGGCTCTCGTGGAAGCCACGTAAAATAAACGCCGTTCTTCATCTAAACTTTCCGGACCCACTCGCTGACTGGGGAATTGTCCCTGGTTCATGCCGATTATAAATACGCTATCCCATTCCTTGCCCTTAGCGCTGTGAATGGTTGATAAAGTAAGTTGTCCGCCTGAATCTGCCGGTCCGGCAGTAGTGTCAGCAAATACTGATTCCTCCAGGGCCAATGATTCCAGGAAAGCAGCCAGGGACTCGAAGCGTTCAGCGTAAATAGCCAGCCTTTCAATGCCGCGAAACCTATCCTCATACTGATCAGGGTAATTTTGCTGTAAGATCTGATCATAGTTATCGGTTAAAACCTTATTAATTAAACCAGGCACATGCTCATGGTTGCCGTGATAAATCGAGTTTAGGGTCCTACAAAGCGCCGCCCAACCATCTTTACCCCTGGCAGGGGTCTCCTTGCCTTCTAAAGCTGACTCAAGCGGGTTTGTGTGCTGCTTAAGCTTAGTCCACAATTTATTAAAAGTAGCCGACCCCAAACCCTGCTGGAGAGTGGCAACCCGGCGCCAGGCATTTTCATCATGAGGGTTATAGAGAACTTTTAAATATGCGAGCAAATCTTTGACATGCGCTTTTTGGAAAAATTTGATCCCACCGTAAGTTCTGTAACTGATTCCTTTGCGAGCAAGGGCAAACTCCACCTCAGGGGTCAGATATGAACTGCGGTAGAGTACCGCAATTTCATTTAAGGGCACCCCGTTATTCTGTAATTCCCAGATACTTTGTAAAACATAAGACGCTTCCTGCCGGGAATCATAGACTTTGGCCACTACCGGCATCGCACCGGGAGGATTATTGGAAAAGAGTTTTTTGGGTAGCTGGTCGCGGTTATGACTGATCGAGCAATTGGCCAATTCAACAATCTCCGGGCTGCTCCGGTAATTCTGCTCCATACGCACCAGCTGGCAGTGATCATATTTTTCAGGAAAGGATAAAATATTACCAATCTGCGCATAACGGAAAGCATAAATTGACTGCGCATCATCTCCAACCACACAAACAGAAGATGACCCGGCAAACAAATCAATAATCCTGGCCTGGATAACATTGGTATCCTGAAACTCATCGACCAGAACATGTTTAAAACGCCGTCGGTATTGATCCCTGATTTGAGGGTTTTTTTCATAAAGTTCCAGCCAGCAAAGTAGTAAATCATCAAAATCAAAAGCATTACTTTCCCGCTTTTTCTGCTCATACATGTCAGCTACACTATTGATTGTCTCCAGGAATTCAAGGCGGTAGGGATAGTCCTCTTCCATTACTTCTTTGATTGTTAAACCTGAATTACGGGCCTGGCTAACAATCCGACCAAGCATGCCGCGCTGCATGATCAATTTACGATCCTCATCATCAACTGATAAAGAGGTTAGAATCAGCTTCATGGCTGCCCTGCTGTCATCTTCATCAAAGATCGAAAAATTAGGTGTCCGGTCCATCAAGTGCGCATGTCTTCTGAGAATTCTCGCCCCAATGCTGTGAAATGTCCCGGCCCATAAACTGCCCGGTAAAAATTTTAGCAAACTTTCCAGGCGCTCTTTCATTTCACCAGCCGCCTTGTTGGTAAAAGTAAGCAGCAATAATTCTTCGGGTTGAATTCCGCATTTTATCAGGTGAGCAGCCCGGTAAATCAAGGCCCTGGTTTTACCGGAGCCCGGACCAGCCAAACCCAGCAAAGCCGGGTCTTCGGCTGTTGCAAAATCAAATTGAGCCTGGTTAAGTTCCTTTTGGAGCAAATTTATCCATTCAGGATCAGGTTGTCGCAGTTCTTGTTCTAAGGAATTGTTCTTATCCACAGTTAGTTATCCTTTCCAACCTAGATTTGTAGCTGGGCGAATCATAACATACTTTTAACTAATCATCCAGATGAACTTAACAAAATGTTGACGATATTAAACCGCTCAATCAACTGGACAGTATACATTTTTTAAGATATTATTTAGCGTAATGATTTTAATTCACTGGAGTGAGTTAAATGATCAATGACGTAAAAGAAATTTTATATGAGGTTCTACAGGCCATAGTTCCGATTGTGGTGGTTATAACTTTAATCCAGTTCCTCATACTCCACACTCCGATCGAACTTTTCTGGCAGTTTATTATCGGCGCCATCATGGTGACCAGCGGCCTTTTCCTTTTCCTGGTGGGAGTCCGCATCAGCTTGCTGCCAATTGGTCATATGGTCGGATCAGAGTTAGTAACCCGCGGTTCAGTGGTAATCCTGCTATTCGCCGCATTTATTTTTGGTTTTGTAGTCACCGTAGCCGAACCTGACGTGAGGGTTCTGGCCCACCAGGTTGACTTTGCCTCGGACGGAGCGATTGGATCTGGCATTCTTATTACTGCTGTGTCCCTTGGGGTTGGGATTTTTGTAACCGTTGCTATCCTGCGTATTCTTTTGGGAATGCCGATTGCATATTTTTTAGCTGCCGGTTATGTGATAATCGTTATCCTCTCATTTTTTGTTCCTCCCGACTTTGTGGCAATCTCATTTGATGCCGGCGGGGTAACCACCGGGCCAATGGCCGTGCCCTTTATCCTGGCCCTCGGAGTAGGCGCTACTTCCGTCCTCGGGGGTAAATCAGGAGTATCAGATACATTCGGCTTAATCGGCCTTGCCTCAATTGGTCCGGTGATCGGTGTTCTAATATTGGGGGTGCTTTACGGATGAACTTTAGTTTCATCTTCCATGGATTCGACGAAGTGCTCCTGGAAGTTTT
>PWEB01000253.1 GCA_003553305.1 Syntrophomonadaceae bacterium | reverse complement strand
GATCATCCGGTTCAATTGTATAGGTATTATAGGCGCTTCTGCTGCTGCTTGAATCAGAGACCAGGATCGAACCATCTTCTTCAACCGCTTCAACCACTGCTACGTGACCTAATGAACCTCCAAAAGAAGCATTACCGTCCCAGAATGCTATTGATGCTGCTTCCGGAATATCGGTCACCTCAGCTCCCCTTGCAGCATGATCAGCCCAGGTGTGAGCATTAAAACGCATGCTGTCCAGGGCTTCTTTACAATAACCCAGCTGCATCATCCTTCCATGGGCATACCAGGTGCAATTCGAACCTTTAGATGGAAAGTAATTAAAAACAGTATATTCCGGCCATTTCGGCCATTCATCAAATTCTTCCCGAGTCATCAGAGGGAATTGATCATCTGCAAGAACCGGAGAACCTAACCCCAGCAATAAAAATATAATAAGTATTGTTACCGGTATTTTATTCATAAGCAATAATCCCTGCCCTGTTTTAAACCAATATCCTGTCTGTTTATTCTTAAGCTACCAATCGGATCCTTATTATACAATATTTTTAAAATGTTTGCACTATGCACATGAACATTCCTATATAATATTGTAAACTATACTTTGCTACTCCGGTCCTTCCAGCAGAGCATTGACCACTTCAACTAAATCAAATTGGGAACCGCCAGCTTTCCAAACTCTCCGGTCTCTTTAGCAAATCCCAAATTAGGGCTTCCTGCACAAGACCACGAAAACAAAAAATTATGTCGCGGTGAGCAAAAATTGCCTCGCGAGCAGAAAAAATATCTTTCTACAAATTTCCCGATGATCGATCTGCTGATCTGCTGGGCCATTTAATTCCTGTGCCGCGTACTGATAACCTGAAGCCAACCCACCTGTTAGTAACAAAACAGGTGAAATTACTGCAAAACTACGCTTGAAAATTTAATATTCTCCTCTCAATGTCCCGTTATTGTCCTTTCATGCAGACATTAGTACAGGTCGCCTGGTTCCATCTGCAAGAATAAATTTTTAAAATAAAAAGAAGGCAGCTACAAAAGAACGCGGCCTTCTCTCTTCTTTCTACATGTAGTAAATTGCTGATTAATTGGGCCAAGTAAAATCCTGTCTGCTTACGGCTGCATAACCCCGGCAAAGACCAGCCAGGCCAGCACACTTTTGGCTACCAGGCTCAAGATGATATACCCTCTTTCACCATAAAGATAATCAGCCCATTTACCAACCTTCATGTACTGCAAAATCATGTTGATTGGGAATAGGTTAAAGAACACGAAATACGAACCGATAATCGCATATACAAACCAGGGCACTTCGGCTGGATCAGCATTACCGAGAGCATGCATAATAATTATTACCCACGGTCCGATACCGGCAATACTTCCAAACACAAAGGGTGACCAGCTGGTTTTTTTAGTATATTGATTAAGCTGTTCCATCAAAAGTCCAAACCAGTTCATCGTGGCATTTAGAATAAAAATAGCAATCAGCGCCCCGATATCATAAACTCCAAACAACATGGCAATCAGAAAGATCATCAGCGATGAACTTAACGAATACTCATACCAGCGAAATTTATTGATCCCTTTCTGCAAATCCCGATTATAGGTCTGGTTAGTTTTCGGCATGACAATAATAAAGTGGGCCAGTGCAGACAACAAAAGGAAAAATGAGACAAACATCGCAAAGGGAACTTCTCCAAACTGCTCCGGATTGGTGACCAGGCGCATGGCCTGGGTATCAAACTTTAAAAAATAGGACATGATCGGGGTCCGAAAATCCGCGAATTGATCAATTGTCAGGGCAAAAATCAACATTAAAATTCCCTGGGATAAATGCAAAAAGCCCATCACAAAGTTAAATTTCTTTAAATAGCTAAAACTGATCCGGGTTGACTTTTTCTTTGGCTTTTCACCTTCAAGCCCTGACAGCTTTTGTTTAAGTTCCCAGTTCGATTGCTCCAACTCTCGGCATTGATCAGTCCCGAGTTCCTCAGCATCTCTTTCGTCAACGAATTTGCCGTCATTCCACTGACCTCCCCGTTTTTTCCCGTCCGGATCAGTATAAACCCCATAGCCATTTCGTTTACCATTTTTCCACTCACCGGTGTACATCCTCCCTTCCGGGGTGGTTAAAACCCCCTGGCCATGCGGCTTGTTATCTGCCCATTCTCCAACGTACTTTGTGCCATCAGCCCGGGTCAATATACCGTGTCCGTGCCTTTTATTGTCCTTCCATTCGCCCTCATAATTTGTTCCGTCCGGATAAGTGTAAGTTTCCCTGATCGCATACAACCCCTCTCAAAATCAATCATCAATGTTCTTTTGTTAAACTTCTACTTTCCAAAAAGACCGGCTTTAAAATCCCCGACGTTAAATCTTATTGGCTAATCAAGACATTGATATATTAATATATTATCATTTATAAGAATAAGATCAAGCCCTATTATCAGGCATCGACTCAGAACACTGCTTAGAAGCTTTGCCCTCCCTTAACTTATGCCCAACCTATATTCAAACAGTTTTGACTTGCTGTTTAATGTTTTGGTATTATTAGTTAGCAGTTTTAACAAATGAGAGGAGATATGGCTATTGAAAATCGCTAAAATATTTGCCTGGTTAGGTATCTTAGCAATGATCACTGTACTGTTAAATGGCTTTATAGCAGGAGATTTTGGTGAAGATGGGGCTGAACTGCTCGCTAATCCATGGGGAATCGTCTCTTTAGTTGACCTTTATGTAGGCTTTATCCTTTTCTCCATGTGGATTGTCTTTCGTGAAGAGAACCTTGCCCTCACTATCGTTTGGATAGTTTTGATGATGGTTTTTGGCTTTTTGACTTCTAGTGTTTACATTTTACTTGTAATCTACCAGAGTAAAGGTGATTGGCTGACCTTCTTCCTGGGGGCCCGCAAAGATGCACTGCTTAGTAAAGTGTCATAAGTTAAATGAGGCCGCTGCGATAACTGTAGGATTTAACAGTTTAGAAATTTATAATGAGAGGGTTCTTCGCTTGAAAAAACATGAAAAGAGCAAAGAAATAATCGAAGAGTTAAAATCGGTGATTTCCGGCAAAACTTTCGATGCTCTGCTTCCACCGTTGATCTTTGTGGTGATCAATGCGCTTTTCGGACTGGACCAGGCTGTAATCGTTGCCCTGGGGTTTGCTGCTTTGCTCGGAGTGCTCCGCCTCATCCGCAAACATACCTGGCTTTATGCACTGGGTGGTTTGTTAGGAGTTGCCCTGGCTTCAGGCTTAGCTTACCTGACTCGCAGCGCGGCCAGCTATTTTATTCCGGCCCTGGTTAGCAGTGCTCTAATATTTATCCTGGCCCTGGGGAGTATTCTGATCGGTAAACCCATCGCTGCCTGGGCAAGTCATTTAAGCCGGGGCTGGCCCCTGGAATGGTTCTGGCGAAAAGACGTTAAGCCGGCTTACCGGGAAGTTACTGTGTTTTGGACTGCATTAGTAGCTATGAGGCTGGCCCTTCAAACCCTTCTCTTTATAAGCGGAGATCCAACCAGGTTAGCCTGGGCAAACACCTTGCTAGGCTGGCCAGTCATTATCATTGCCCTGGTTATAAGCTATATTTATGGCATCTGGCGTCTGCGCCAGTTAGGCGGCCCCGGAGTTGATGAATACCTGGCAGGAAAAGACCCCCCCTGGCAGGGCCAGACCCGCGGGTTTTGAACCGATCATAACCTGACTGACCGATTGATATATTTTTTTAGGTGATCCAAAAGATATTTGAAGGAGGAATTGCTTTGGAACTGCTCAAAAGATTGACTGAAGCTCCCGGAATACCAGGAAGAGAAGATAAAATTAGAGAAATAGTTAAGAAAGAAATGGACGGAATATGCGATGATGTACGCTCCGATGCCATGGGCAACCTGATCGGTCTAAAAAAAGGCTCCGGCAACGGAAAAATTATGGTAGCAGGCCATATGGATGAGATCGGTTTCATGGTCAAACATATTGATGATAAGGGATTTCTCAGGCTGCAGCCAGTAGGCGGTTTCGATGCCCGAACCCTGATGGGAAGAAGAGTAATCGTGCACGGGAAAGAAGACCTGATCGGAAACCTATCCTCTGCCACCAAACCAATTCATATCCTGACCGAGGAAGAAAAAAAGAAAGAACTGCAGATTAAAGACTTCTTTATTGATTTAGGGTTGCCTTCTGAAAAAGTCAAAGAAATCGTAGAAATTGGTGACCCGGTAACACTCCGTCAGGAGTTTGTCCAAATAGGTGACTCTTACAGCAACAAGGCCATGGACGATCGGGCAGGAGTTTTAGTTATGCTGGAAGCAGTAAAAAAAACAAAAAAGCACCCGGCTGATGTTTACATGGTAGCCACTGTCCAGGAAGAGGTAGGCCTGCGGGGAGCTGTTACATCCGCTTTCGGCCTTGAGCCTGATCTGGGCATCGCTTTAGACGTTACTTTGGCAGCAGACTTTCCCGGAGGTGAAGAACCGGAGTACGTTACAAAGTTGGGCCAAGGGGTGGCCATTAAGATAATGGATTCATCCGCAATATCCAATCACCAGCTGGTAAAAAGCTTAAAAGAAATTGCCCGCAAAAAAGATATTCCTTACCAGATGGAAATACTACCCCGCGGGGGCACCGATGCAGGAGCGATCCAGGCCAGCAAAGCAGGGGTTCCTGTCGCCACTCTATCTATCCCCTGCCGCTATGTACACACGGTTAATGAAATGATTCACCACGACGATCTGGAAGCCTCTATAAATCTATTGGCTTCTTTCTTGAGCGAAACCAATCCGGGGGATTTTGTCCCCACAAACAGATAGCATTGGAGATATGGGCTGCCATGCTTTGGTTATTACGTGTTGCAGGTGTTGCAGGTGTTGCAGGGACGGTTCTCTGACACTTCACACTTTGTGCATAAGGCGGGAATTGTTACCTATAGCACTATTAACAACTTGATCCACTACCAGCTTTGGCGGCACAATTATTGCAAACTCCTTATTAAAGAAGCATTCCTTTACTATGATGAGATGGGAGATAAATAAACATGTCCCGAAAAAGCCATGCCCTTGATTTACATCCTATCTATAACCAGGGAGACAAGATTGATGCTGCCCTGGAAAACGCCCTCGAAGAAGCTGAAAAAGCCAATGCCCGTGAATTGGAAATTATCTGCGACAAAGGAAGTGGACAGCTTAAAAAAAGGCCCTTCGCTTCCTTGACCACAAAGATATTCGGCAACGATACTACCGTTTGAAGAAAGATCCCGGCAATTAGAGCCGGGTCTTTGTATACTTCAAGTGGAAATAGCCGATCCTGATTATCTAAAAGTCTGGTTTTCAGAAATAATTTCAAAACCTTACTTTTGGCAGGCCTAAAAAAACTTCTTTCCCTTTATAATAGTTACAGTCAGCTTAATAATGAAAGGGGAGCGATATTATATTTGACAACTCCTTTGCTAAACACAGGGCTGACACTCTAGCGCTGAACAATACTTTACAGAGGTTATTTCAAAATAAGCATGCGGTTGGATTTAAAGGTAACCAAAGAACTGGGTGACAACCTGGTCGAAGGACTTCCGGAAATCCCTGAACAACCAACCTTGATAGCCAAAGGTGAAAAAGACTTGGTTCAGAGCCTTTCAATAAAACTGCACAGACAGAGGCACTTTAGCAATTGTGCTATAATTCCTAAGGCTAAACATATCGCCAATTAGGATAATCCACAGGAAATGAACAGGGCAATAACAAAGTCCCTGCAAATATTAAGAAACCAGAAATAAAATTATTCTTCAGAGGAGATTAGGTAATGCAAAGTATAAAATGGTGCACATTAACTTGTTTAGTATGTTCAACTCTTTTTTTACTGCCGGGAATTAATGCTCCCTCTGCCAGTGCAGAAACTTTTGACGCAGATGAACTGGAAGCTTTCTTAGACGGAGCGATCTACTCCAAGATGGATGAAAATAATATTCCCGGCGTCACCCTTTCGGTAGTAAAAGACGGTAAAGTGCTCATTTCCAAGGGCTATGGTTATGCTGATCTGGAGAAGCAGGAACCAGTGGATCCTGATCGGACTCTTTTCCGTCCCGGATCTGCCTCTAAGCTTTTCACCTGGACAGCAGTTTTGCAGCTGGTCGAGCAGGACAAACTGGATCTGGATGCTGATGTGAATAACTACCTAAATTTTAATATCCCGGATCACCTCCATAACAGCCGCAGTAAAGCAGAGCCTATCACCTTGACACACCTGCTTACCCACACAGCAGGCTTTGAAGATGTAGGTGAAGGACTATTTGTGCTTTCAAAAGAAGAGATGACCTCTTTAGAAGCATACCTGCTCAAACATTTGCCGGCCCGGGTATTTGCTCCCGGTGAAATAATGGCTTATTCCAATTATGGAACCTCTCTGGCAGGCTACATCGTAGAAAAAATTACCGACCAGCCTTTTGCTGACTATATAGAAGACAATATTTTTGACCCCCTGGAGATGGAGCACAGCACCTTCCGACAGCCTTTGCCTGAAGATCTAGCCCCGGACATGGCCCAGCCTTATCGATTTAACAACGGCCGCTACCACCGAGGAGATTTTGAATACATCTCCGGTTCTCCCGCCGGGGCATTGAGCAGCACTGCCTCAGATATGGCAACCTTCATGATTGCCCATTTAGAAAAAGGACGCTACAAGGATAACCGAATCTTAAAAGAAGAAACCGCCCTGGAAATGCACCGTCAGCAGTTTACCCAACACCCGG
>PWEB01000180.1 GCA_003553305.1 Syntrophomonadaceae bacterium | reverse complement strand
CGAAGATGAAGTGGATGAGGAGTACCAGATGTTTGCCGAGCAGTCCGGCGGTGAAGAAATGTTGGAACAACAGCTGGAAGAAGCAGGGTATACAGCAGAAGAATTGAGGGAAGATATATCAGATCAGCTTAAGATCGAGGCCTATATGGAGGGCTACATAGAGGAAAACCTTGATGCAGAGGAGCTGGAATTCTCGGAAGAGGAACTGAGAGAGCTTTACGAGGAGGGACAGCAGCAGCAACAGCAAATGGAGATGGATTTGGAAGAAGGTAATTAATTATTACTGCTACAGATCTTGACGACTTGTTTAAAATGATCTGGCCTTTCCCGGATAAAGGGAAAGGCTGTTTTTTTGATACTGCCTTCTATTGATCAAAAGCATAACATCAGATCTGTTACTGCTCAGCTTTAGGCGTGATGCATTTTGGGCTGGTGGCATTGCGATAGAGCGGCCGCAATGGTCGACGAAGCAAAGGTTGTAGCTGGTCGGCCTGAATGGATCCAGGCCGCCGAGACCTGAGCCATGGATGGCGAATGCTGAGAGCAACCAAAGCGAAAGCTTGCAGCTGAGTCGCCGCCATTGCCTGCGAGGAGCTGTAACCAGGCCAAAACGCAGCACGGCTGAGCAGACACTCAGATTATATAGCGGTAGCCCTGGTAGGTGCCGCGGGTTTTTAGTTCTGTTTCAACCGCAGAGGCGATCTGCCCGGCGTCTTCAGGCCAGTGCGGGGCGATCAGTAGTTCCGCAGAGGTGGCCTGGCTTGCCAGACGGTGAATGACAATATGAGGCGCGAGTTTTTCCAGGCAGTCACAAAGCACCGGTATATAGTCTTCACATTTTTCGTATACAGTTACCTTCCCCTGCTTGTACTGATCTGCCAGGGTTGTGTTTTTGATGACCTGCAGGTGATGAAATTTAATTCCGTCTATTCCCAGCTGATTTATAAAATCAATGGTTTCAAAAATCATAGCGGTAGTTTCACCCGGTAGGCCCAGAATAATATGTGCGCAGATGTAGATGCCGCGGCGGCGAGTCATTTTTACCGCATGTGCGAAGGAGGCCGTATCATGGCCCCGGTTGATTTGTTGGAGGGTCTTGTCATGGGCTGATTGCAAGCCGTATTCGATCCAGAGGTGGCAGCGTTGAGCGTAGATTTCCAGCATATCGAGTGTTTTTTCTGTGATACAGTCTGAACGGGTAGCTATACTAAGCCCGATAACTTCAGGGCTGCTCAGAGCTTCATCGTAAAGTTCCTTTAAACGTGTCAGAGGGGCATAAGTGTTGGTATAAGATTGAAAGTAAGCCAGATGTTTTGACCGGTTCTTTTTCTTTTTGCCCCGGTTGATTTGCTCAGTAATCGATAGATGAATCGGTATGGGGCTGCTGCTTTTACTGATAGGAGCAAAAGAGGGGTTATAACAATAACTGCAGCCTGAATAGCCAATTGTGCCGTCTCGGTTTGGGCAGGAAAAACCGGCATCAAGGGGTATTTTGTAAACGGGCTCGCCAAATTTATTGCGGAAAAAACTGCTTAACCGGTAGTACCATCCGGGCTGGTTCGGCTGAACAGGTCTATTCATTATTTACGCCTCTTTTTCTTTTAGCTTCCGTAGTTCGTTCCTCTTTTTTTTGAAGGGTTTCCGGGCGTTCTAAGTAAAGGAGCAGGACTGATATATCAGCCGGAGTGACCCCTTCCATGCGGGTGGCCTGTCCGATTGTGGCAGGACGGATTTTTTCCAGCTTCTGGCGGGCTTCTGTCGACAGGTTCCTGGCTTTCTTGTAGTCAAAACCTTCCGGGATTCTTTTGTCGTGCATTCGAGCGGTTTTTTCAACTAACAATCCCTGTTTGGCAATATAACCAGCATATTTAATTTGATTTTCCAGTTCATTAAGCGTTCCGCGGGGCAGATCCGGAACAGATCTTTTTTCCCATTCCAGGTAAGCAGGGTAGCTGATTTCCGGTCGCCTGAGCAGTTCTGCGGCACTGAGTGGTTGTTTGGGCGGGGTAGAACTATTAGCACTTAAAAATTCTTCGATAGAGCTTCCCGGATTGTACCTGATATTTTCCAGGCGCTCCAATTCGGCTTCAATAAACACTTTTTTAGCCAGGTGAAGCTGGTAGCGTTCTTCATCAATCAGTCCAAGATCCCTGCTTTTTCCAGTCAGGCGCAGGTCGGCATTATCGTGGCGCAGCAGCAGACGGTACTCTCCCCGGGAAGTGAAAATGCGATATGGTTCCTGAACTCCCCGCGTAATCAGGTCGTCAATCATAACTCCGATGTAAGCTTCGTGGCGTTTAATAATTAGTGGTTCTTTTCCTTTTGAAAGCTGTGCTGCGTTAATTCCGGCGAGTAGACCCTGGGCAGCCGCTTCTTCATAACCGGTCGTTCCGTTAATCTGACCGGCGAAAAACAGGCCTTTCACCGCTTTGGTTTCTAAGGATATTTTTAACTGGGTGGGCGGGGCGTAATCGTATTCAATAGCGTAAGCCGGACGCATGATTTCCACGTTTTCGAGGCCTTTAATAGTTTATAAAAATGATTGTTGGATGTCAGGAGGTAGGCCGGTGGATATACCCTGCAGATATAGTTCATCAATATCTGAGCCTTCAGGCTCAATAAATATCGGATGACGGTCGCGATCCGCAAAACGAACAACCTTATCTTCGATCGAAGGGCAGTAGCGGGGACCGGTCCCTTTAATAAGGCCGCTGTAAAGCGGAGCCTGGGAAAAATTATCGCTGATAATTTGATGAGTAGCCGGGTTTGTATAGGTTATCCAACAGGGAATTTGTTCAGCGGGAACCTCTTTGCAGGTTATCGAGAATCCCGGTGCGTCAGGATCACCGTAAACAGGGGTTAATCCTGAATAGTTGATACTGCGCCGGTAAACTCTTGGCGGGGTTCCGGTCTTAAAACGATCAAGGGTAATGCCTAAATCCTCCAGGCTGGATGCTAAATTTATGGAAGGAGCCAGGCTGCCCGGGGCGCCAATGTAATGGCAGTCCCCCAGGAATATTTCCGAGGACAGGTAAACCCCGCTGCAAACAATGATTGTAGGAGCCGAAAAAAATTCTCCACTGCGTCCAAGGACTCCTTTCAGGGTCTCATCCTCTTTGACGATCTCTTCAGCCATATCTTCCCGTATAGTCAACCTGGCTTCATTTTCAAGAGCTATCCGCATTTTTCGCTGGTAGCCCCATTTATCGATTTGAGTGCGCAAAGCTTGCACAGCAGGTCCTTTACCAGTATTGAGCAGCCTTACCTGTAAAATATTTTTATCCGCAATGCGGGGCATTTCTCCGCCCAGGGCATCTATTTCCCGCACCAGATGGCCTTTACCGGGACCGCCCAGTGAAGGGTTGCAGGCCATAAATGCAACCATGTCCAGGTTTAAGGTTAGCAAAAGAGTTCGGCAGCCCAACCTGGAGGCTGCAAGAGCCGCTTCGCAACCAGCATGCCCGGCGCCGATCACAATTACATCATAAGCCTGATGTGAGTATGTTTTGAGGAGATCTTTTCCCATAATCTAACCTTTAAAATGCTCAAATTTACTTCATTTTAATGCAGGATATCTTTAAAATAGAGTTTTCCGGGTTTAATAGAATTCATAACCCCGGGCAATCGGCATCTGTCTGCCCCGGCCAAAAGAATTAGGTGTAAAACGTAAAACCGGCGCGGCCTGGCGTCTTTTGAATTCTGAAGTATCGATCATGCGGATTACCTTTTCGACAAGTTCTCTTTTGAAACCCCTTTTAGCAATTTCCTCCCCTGAAAAATTCTTTTCCAGGTACATTTCCAGGATTGGATCAAGAATGTCGTAAGGGGGCAGAGAATCTTCGTCCTTCTGATCGGGTCGCAGTTCTGCCGAAGGGGCCTT
This sequence comes from Syntrophomonadaceae bacterium, assembly GCA_003553305.1. GTDB lineage: Bacteria > Bacillota > Dethiobacteria > DTU022 > DTU022 > B1SED10-74M. Next base: position 2,866 of record PWEB01000180.1, on the reverse strand, counting down.
GGAGATAATCCGCCGGGGGATCATTTTCCGCTGGTATATTTCATTTATATGGTTGGCCAGGTCGTAAACCATCATTTTCGGTATATCGCCCAGCATGGCCAACCCGCCGGCCATATCCCCGTAGAGGGTGCAGTAACCCACCGCTAATTCCGATTTATTGCCGGTGACCAGGGCCATGTATCCTTCACGGTTTGAAATGTGCATCACTATGTCGCCCCGCAGGCGGGCCTGCAGGTTTTCTTCAGCTAAATCCTGAATAGGTTCTTCTCCATTATTTAAAAGCCTGATTAAAGAGTTGAAAGGCTGATCAATACTAATTGTCCGGTAATCAATGTCCAGATTTTGGGCCAGTTCCACGGCATCTTTGCTGCTGTGTTCTGAAGAGTAGGGCGATGGCATGATAACCCCCAGCACGTTTTCTGGCCCGATTGCTTCAGCTGCAATAGCAGCGACAACGGCTGAATCAATACCTCCGCTTAAACCGAGGACTACTTTCTTAAAGCCGGTTTTAGCAAGGTAATCCCTGGTGCCGAGTTTTAGTAACTGCCACACTGTACTAATGTCGTCGCGGTCAGGAGGCACTATCTTGGAAGCTGGTTTATAGAGGTCTTTTGTATCCACGTAAAAGATCTCTTCTTCAGTGGCTGAGGCACGATAAAGCAGTTCACCCTGGTTGTTATAGACTAAACTTGAACCGTCAAAAATGAGTTCATCATTAGCGCCAAGCTGATTTAAGTAAATAATGGCGCTGTTATACTTTTTGGCAAGGAAAGGCAGCATGTCTTCTCTTAAAGCATGTTTGCCCAGGTGATAGGGGGAGGCAGAAAGGTTTATTAGCAAGTTTGCTCCCTGGGCAAAAAGACCCTGAAGGGGATCAATATCGTAAATCGGGCTTGAAAAATAGTCCATATCATTCCAGATATCTTCACAGACGGTTATTGCGGTAGGCAGATTAACGTCGAGTATTTCGATTTTACGATCCGTATAACGGGTAAAGTATCTTGTTTCATCGAAGACATCAAAAAAGGGTAATAGTGATTTTAGATGGGTGGATTTGATTTTACCCTTTTCCAGGAGTAACGCTGCATTAAATAGTCTGTTTCCCTTCAGATGAGAGGCACCGATCAAGATCGGGATGCCCGGTTGGTTAGTAAGGGGCAAAAGTTCCTTTTCAATTAACTCCCTTTCCATATCAAGAAAGCTTGGATAGGTCAGCAAATCTTTGGGAGGGTAGCCGGGTAAAGCCAGTTCAGTAAAGACAACCAGGTCAGCACCACTTTCTACCCCCTGCCGGTAGTAATCTTTTACTTTTTCTAAGTTTTGGTGGAGAGCTCCTATAGTTGGGTTAAGTTGGGCCAGGGCAATCTGCATTTTATGATTCCTCCCCTAATAAATAAACTCACGGGAAAGCGACTTTCCCCGCGAGCGTTTTTCCCCTTAAAACGTGATTCTATTCTGGGTGCATTATAATCAAGAGGCGCAGTAAAGTCAAGGTTTTGAAATCGATTGTCTCTTGCTCTAGCCGGCTTCTCCCCTTATAATAATAACAAGCCTATATTAAAGATCTTAATAAATGGAGGTGCAAATATGCTGGAACTTTATGTTAAGGATGGATGCCCTTACTGTGAAAAAAAGCTTGAAGTGCTTAAGAAGGAAGGAGCTCAATACAAACTTTATAACGTTAGCTCTGATTCTGAAGCTTTAGAAAAAGTTCGCCGGGAATATAAGGCGGACAAAGTCCCGGTTGTTGTTGAAGATGGAGAAGTCAAGGAAATTGGGTTCGGAGGCGGAGGCTGAGGGATCTAATATGTGACCGCCGTGAGCGGCCCCTGATCAGAAGTAATCATTGCAGATCGGACAAGAACTGGTTTTAACTTGGATCTAAGTGGACTATTGTGTTGCAATAGAAGTTTTCGCTGACCTGGTCTTCGACCTGTTGAGCTATGTCATGTGCTTTTTCCAGGCTCAAGTTCCCGTTTATTTCAATATGGATGGTAATGACCTTCCAGGAACCGTAATCGTGGATTTCCAGATCGTGTGCATCAAGAACACCATCAATTTTCCGGGCACAGCTAATTACTCCTTCCTGCAGTTCTTGATCCGGAGCACTGCCCAAAAGGCGGCTGCAGGAATTACGGGCAATTTTCAAGCCTGCATAGATTATAAATAGGGCAATCACAAAACCGAAGTAAGCATCGAGATTATAAAGGCCAAAATATCCACCGAGCAATGCGATCAGGACCAGGGCGGAGGATAGTGAATCACTGCGATGATGCCAGGCGTCGGCAGTCAGGGTTTCAGAATTGATCAGGTTGCCCAGTTGTTCTGAAAAGCGATACAAAAATTCTTTGATTAATATAGCAATTACAACTGCAGCAATTGCAGGAATGCTCGGACTCGCATAAATCCCTTCGGCCAATCTTATAGACGAGTTATAGATGAAGGCCACGCCTGCTCCGATTAACATTACTGAGATACCCAGGCCTGCAAGATACTCGGTTCGTCCGTGACCGTGGGGATGTTCAGGGTCCGGTTTCTTCTTGGCCACTATAAAACCGATTAAGACAACCAGGGAAGAGAAAATATCTGAAGCGCTGTGTACAGCATCAGCAATCAGGGCGATACTGTTAGAAAGAAGTCCGAATACCATCTTTATGATAGTTAACAAGAGGTTTCCGGAAATGCTTGCCCAGCTTTCAATAAGTCCTACCCGGTATCGCTCAGCAGGATTAAAAAGGTTTCTGCCAGCGATTATTATATTGATTATTCGGTTTACAACTGGTCTCATGTTAAATATCCTGTCTTTTTTAAATTTCTACTTATCATATCATAGCTGACAGCATTATCCAATATGCCAAATCATTTT
>PWEB01000287.1 GCA_003553305.1 Syntrophomonadaceae bacterium | reverse complement strand
TGCCGCTATTGCCCCCGCTTGTATAAGCATCATAAAACAGAAGGTGCTCATTGTGATAGACGACCTCGCCATCTGATTGCCACATATCCAAGGTGTCAATACCCTGAACAACGCCTGGGTAACCAATAACACTTAACTTAGCAGGCAGATGGTTAAATTCCAGGGGCATGAATGTGGAAATATCATAAAATGGCGCATCAAAGAAAAGCGCTGCGTAATCATATTTAACCGAGCTATCTTTGTCTTTTTCATATTCAAAATATGTTTCATCGATCATTACATCAGACGGGCTTAATGTAGAAAAGGGTTTGGTTTTGTGTGGCCAATCATCCTCATATGCACCTGGTGCAAATTCAATCTTGTCATACCATCCACCAATTTCTGAGGAGTAAATATTGTGGGCATTGGTCAGAGCCAGCCTTGGACTGACCAAAAAAGCAGTGCTTCTCATGTAACTGGCAGGAAAGCTTACATTTAACAAGCCAATATTGTTATAGGGATAAGTTACTGTTTTACTTTGATCTATGATTTTCCGGTTATCTTCAATTTCATCAAATTGGGCAGGCGGCCAATTAGTGATATCATTTTGGTGGCTCTGTCTTTCCCATTGTTTCGATGCTTTTAATAGAGAAATTGCTTCTTCGGAAGTGAGGGCTTTAGCATAGGGTTTAAGCTGATAAATATATGTTGAGTTTTGTTCAGGGTCTATATATTCATTCCATTTGTAGAACTTGTGATCGATGATTTGGATAATCTGCTTGTAACCGGCGGGCCGTTCTTCTTCAGCAGGACAATCGGAAACGCTTAAATTGCCGCTGGTAACTTTAGCATGTTGATTTGTCCCGGGTATCGGTGAAAAAGCTGCAACCGGTAAACTGAACATGAAAACAATTAAAATAACTGCTGATATGACAGGAAAATAAAGAAGCCCCCTAAGTATTCGCATCAATAATAAACCTTCCTCATCATTTCAAGGCATTTAAACGTTTGAGTAATTACATGGATTAATTATAGCAATATTTTCACATAAGAGTCAAGTTCTGTTTCTAGTATTTATAGACTACTTGGGTTATCATCAATGTATTTTATGTTATAATCACCAATAAAGAAAATGCCAATAATCTAAAGGAGCTTAATTCACATGAAAAAGAAGAGAATATTTTGGGCCGGATTATTCTTCTTAATGATCCTTGCTGCATTTGTGATTCCCTATACTCCTTTGTTAAATGATTTGAACAGGGTTTATGGTGCGTTTCTTTTTTGGAACATTTTTGCCCTGATTGTAATCGTCTGTCTAGGGATTATTACCTCGAAGTGGAGGGATTTAGGTTGAGTGCTACTACTATTTACCTGGCGTTATTCCTATATTTTATCGTAGGCAGTATTATTGCCCGTTATGCAGGCAGGAAAATGGGTGGAGGGGTCAATGAATATTTTCTGGCCGGTAGATCACTGGGGGGTGTTGTGGCAGCCTTAACTTACAGCGCTACCACCTACAGCGCTTTTATGTTGGTCGGCCTGGCCGGTTTCACCTATATCGGGGGCGTTGGTGCACTTGGTTTTGAACTAATTTATCTTTCCGGTTTGGTCCTGGTTGCATTCTTCGGGCCGCGCTTGTGGTTGGTTGGAAAACGCTACAATTATTTAACACCAACTGAGATGTTGGGTGATCGCTATCAGAGCAAGGCTGTAGCTGTAGTGTCAGCTGTGGCAGCTGTAATTTTCTTAATTCCCTACAGTGCTGTGCAGTTGATCGGGATTGGTGCCCTGGTTGAGGGTATATCAGGAGGAACGGTTCCCTTTCTGGCCGGCGTGGGAATTGCGTCATTTATTGCAGTTTACTGGACCTGGACGGGGGGCTTACGGGCAGTGGCCTGGACTGATTCCCTGCAGGCTGCGGTCATGCTTATTGTGGCAGTTTTATCGGTAGTCTTTATCGCTTACCGCGGTTTTGGCGGTTTCGGCAATCTTTTTACCGCACTTGAGTCCCAGTATCCGGCCTGGCTCACGGTTCCAGGCCCCGGGTTTTTTAATATTCATGCCTTTATCGGCCTGACCCTGCCCTGGTTTTTCTTTTCACTTTCTAATCCCCAGGTCAGTCAGCGTCTTTTTATGCCACGTTCGCTGGCTCAGATGCGTATCATGGTAATGGGTTTTCTGATTTTCGGTTTTATCTATACCCTGGTTTCAATTTTATGGGGCTTTTCCGCACGTCTGCTTCTGCCGGATTTAGAAGTGGCTGACGCGGCCACTCCCGCTTTATTGGGTCTGGATATTGTTCCGGCCTCTGTTGCCCTGCTGGTTATGCTGGGCATAAGTGCTGCAGCAGTTTCCACCGTCAATTCAATCATCCTGACCCTTTCATCTATGATCACCCGTGATGTTTTTAAAAATATCAGGGAGGATTCCATCGCGCACCAGGAATTATTAGTGGGCAGGATATTTGTCCCGTTATTTACAGTATTGATTCTTGGTTTTGCCACCCTGCGCCTTGACCTGATTGCTGCTTTGTCCGTTGCATCATCAGCTGGTTTGCTGGTGATGGTGCCTGCATTGATCGGGGCTTTCTTTTGGAAAAGAGGCACTGCCCCGGCGGTTATTTTAAGTGTTGTCGGGGGAGGAATTGTTGCTACGGTTCTCCAATATAGTGGTTTAAAGCCCTTTGGTTTCTGGCCGGGGGTTTGGAGCGGTGTGATCTCTACTATTCTTTTTGTGGGAGTCAGTTTGCTGACCAGGGCGCCTGAAAATAAAGCTGAAGAATTTATAGGCTATCTGCAGGAAGAATTAGATAGTAAAGAGGTTATATAATTTGCGGCAATAAAATAAATGGTTCTATTTTTAATTATAAAGTTTTGAGGTCGATCCATGAAAAAGTTGAGAGCTAATCTAAAAACAACCGCGGAAAAAGAAAAGGCGCTGGAGGATATCCTGGGTGGTTTTGAAAGTGTGCTTGTTGCATTTTCCGGGGGTGTGGATAGTACATACCTGCTTTACAAAGCGGTCCGTATCTTGGGAGAGGACAGAGTTTTGGCGGTCACTATTGATTCGCCCCTGATTCCTTTTGAAGAAATAAAAGCGGCTGCAGAGCTTGCGCAAAGATTAAAAGTAAAACATCTTTCGTTTAAGATAGATCTTCTGACCAGTCGGGAATTAAGTAATAATCCTCCGGAAAGATGCTATATTTGCAAGAAAATGATTTATGAAAATTTATTGGATCTAGCGGAAAAGCATGGTTGCAAGGTAGTGCTGGATGGCTCGAATTTTGATGACGATTCTGTTTACCGACCGGGCCTGTTTGCTCTTCGGGAGCTGCAAATAAAGAGCCCCCTTCTCGAATCCTCACTGAGGAAGGAAGAAATAAGGGCGCTTTCCAAAGCTGCCGGCCTTGCTTCCTGGAACAAACCGGCTGCGGCCTGCCTCGCTACGAGGATTCCGTATGGAGAAGAAATTAATCCGGATAAACTTGATTTAATTGCCAGGGCAGAGTACTCCCTGAGGCAGTCGGGCATCACCCGGGAACTGCGGGTACGCTGCCATGGCAACCTGGCCCGTATTGAAGTGAATGCAGAAGATCTGGAAGTGATCATAAAAAAAAGAGAAGAAATATATGAAAGGTTGAATGATCTGGGTTTTACCTATATAACGTTGGACCTGGGCGGGTTTCAATCGGGCAGCATGGATCGTTAGTCTGATTTCCACCATTCTTCACCCTGGTCGTATTTAACATCACCGTTTATATCCATTTCGACTTCATGTTCAAAGGTTGCTTCTGAGTTTCCCGGTTGTTTGTCTTTATCTGCGGATTCTTTATCTTTTTCCTCATCCTCTTTTTCTTCTTTTTCTTCCTCTAGAGTTTCGATTTCTTCAACCGGTTCGGCTTTTTCTTCCTCTTCACTAATAAGCAGGCTGACTGTTCCTAAAGCCAATGCAACAACTAAGACAACAGCCACTACTAAAATGAACTTTTTCTTGCTGTTCAATTGCTCCACCTCCATTTGATCCGGCTCTTGCAAAGGATTGAAAGCCCATGCTCCTATTATATCACAAAAGGCCACCTTAACCCTTAATAGTGCATCAAAAGCCCTCAGAGGCTGCGAAAGATACATTGTAAGGGGAAGTAATGCTCAAGACAAGGTGCTCAAAGACAAGGTTGGCTTAGCGAACTTTAAAAAAGCAGCAAAAAAGGAGTTTAAAGTGTTTATAAAGAAATATTTAACGCCTATAAATTTAAAGGATGTGAATAAATGAGTGAAAAAACCATTGAACAGATCAGGCCTGACTTATTCCGGGTTGAAATTCCCCTGCCCCGTAATCCGCTGAAAGCCACTAATTCTTATATTATAAAGAGTGCACAGCGGAATTTGATTATCGATACCGGGATGAACCGGGAAGAATGCAGTTCGGTTATGCAGAAGGCCTTAGCTGAACTATCCATTGATTTAAAGAAGACTGATATTTTTGTCACCCACCTCCATGCTGATCATGTTGGTTTGGTTGAAGAATTATCGACAAGAGATACGCTAGTCTATTTTAACCAGCCTGATGCTGATATTTTGAATCAGAAGGGATTGTGGGAGTTTGTTAACCTGGTCGCTTCTAAACATGGTTTTCCGGCAGGTCAGGTTGAAAAAGCTATTGATTCGCATCCCGGCCAACGCTATAGTCCAGTTAACCCGGTAGATTTTAAAATGGTCAGTGATGGTGACGAGATAGAATACGGAGACTATAAGCTGCAGTGTATTGCCACTCCGGGCCACACCGGCGGACACACCTGCCTTTATGAACCGAACCTGAAATACTTTTTCTCCGGTGATCATATCCTGAACGATATTACACCTAATATTTCCACCTGGCAGGATGACTGTAATCCGCTTGGTGACTATTTTAAAAGTCTGGACAGGGTATCTACCATGTCGGTGGATCTGGTTCTGCCAGGCCACCGCAGATTAATAAATGATTGTCGCATAAGAATAGACCAGTTGAAAGAGCATCATGCCCAGCGCCTTGAAGAGGTGTTGGATATTCTGAAAAGAAAAAGTCCTCGCAGCGCTTTTGAAGTTGCTTCCCTGATGACCTGGGATCTTACGGCTGACAGCTGGGACGATTTTCCCCTGATGCAGAAATGGTTTGCGACCGGTGAAGCTTTAGCCCATATTTGTTTTCTTGAAGCAGAAGGAAAAGTAAAGAGGGGTATGTCCGGCCAGACCATTGTTTTTTACCGGAAAATGATCGATAAATCATCAAAGAAATAAATGATGGAGGTGCCTGAAATTGTTAGATACATTCTGTCAATAGACCAGAGCACAACCGGAACATCATCGATTTTGTGGGATCAAGAAGGTTCTTTGCAGGCGCAAGCTAACCGGGAGCATCAGCAATATTATCCGCAGCCGGGTTGGGTCGAACACGATGCCGAGGAGATTTGGGAAAATGTTCTTGAAACCATGGAGCAGGTCATGCAGGAAGTGGGAATTACTCCCGGCGAAATTGTTTCGATCGGCATAACAAATCAACGGGAAACACTCGTATTCTGGGATCGCCGAACCGGTAGGCCTATTACCAGGGCTATAGTTTGGCAGTGCCGTCGGACCTCTGAATTATGCCGTCTTCTCAAAGAAGATGGGCACGAGGAATGGGTGCGTCAAAAAACCGGATTGCTGCTTGACCCTTATTTTTCAGGTACAAAGTTACGCTGGGCCTTAGAAAAGATCCCTGCGGTGACCCGGGCAGCAGAGGAAGGGAACCTGGCCTGCGGTACAGTGGATAGTTATCTGCTTTTTCGCTTAACCGGGGGCAAAGTTTTCGCCACTGATTATTCGAATGCCTCGCGGACGCTGCTCTTTAATATTCATGAACTAAAGTGGGATCCTGAACTGTTGGAGTTGTTTAAGGTTCCGGCCGGTATTTTGCCGGAAGTAAAGGCCAGCAGTCATTTCTTTGGCTATACGGATCCGGAATTGTTCTATAACAGTAGTATGGCGATCGGTGGAATGGCCGGGGATCAGCAGGCTGCTCTTTTCGGGCAGGCTTGTTACAGCCCCGGGATGACTAAGAATACTTATGGCACCGGTTCATTTTTACTGATGAATACCGGGAATAAGGCGGTTTCTTCGAAAAACGGCCTGCTGTCGACTATTGCCTGGGGGGTAGATGGCGAGGTTGAGTATGCTTTAGAAGGCAGCATTTTTATAACCGGGGCTGCTGTGCAGTGGCTCCGTGATGGCCTCGGCCTGATCAGTAAATCCTCCGAAATAGAACCCCTGGCCAGAGAGGTTGATAGTAATGGAGGGGTCTATCTTGTTCCTGCTTTTGCCGGTCTGGGCGCGCCTTATTGGGATCCTTACGCTCGTGGTGTATTGGTCGGAATTACCGGCGGAACATCAAGGGCTCATCTCGCTCGCGCTGTTGTTGAAGCAATGGCTTACCAGACCAGGGATGTCCTTGATTTGATGAACCGGGAAGCTGATCTACCGCTAAAAGAGTTGCGAGTGGATGGAGGAGCCAGCGTGATGGATCTGCTCCTGCAGTTCCAGGCAGATCTTACCGGTACCGTTGTTCGCCGGGCGGGAACGCTTGATACTACTGCTCTCGGTGCAGCTTACCTGGCCGGCTTGTCGTCCGGGTTCTGGAACGGTCGGGATGAACTGGCGGACCGGTGGCAGCAAAGCGCAGTATTTACACCGCAAATGCCTGAAGAAAGCAGGCAATCCCTTTATGAAGGTTGGCGCAGGGCTGTGAAAAGATCGCTTGGCTGGAT
>PWEB01000100.1 GCA_003553305.1 Syntrophomonadaceae bacterium | reverse complement strand
GAGTTTGGGCGGATCGCAGCCCAGACAGCCAAGCAGGTTGTAATTCAGCGGATCCGGGAAGCAGAAAGAGAGTTGATATACGAGGATTTCACTGATCGAACCGAGGAAGTTATTACCGGCCTGGTGCGCCGATTTGAACAGAGGAATGTAATCATTGATCTGGGCAGGACTGAAGCGGTGCTTCCCGTGGAAGAGCAGCTCCCGCAGGAACGGTATCGGCAGGGTGAAAGAGTAAAAACTTTTATATCGGAAGTCAAAAAAACCACAAAGGGGCCCCAGATTGTAGTTTCCCGCACCCATACTGGGTTTTTGAAACGCCTGTTTGAGATGGAGGTTCCCGAGATTTATGAAGGAATTGTCGAGATTAAGGCTGCTGCTCGGGAAGCCGGACATCGCTCCAAGCTTGCTGTTTATTCCAGCAACCCTGATATTGATCCCGTCGGGGCCTGTGTTGGCACAAAGGGCAGCCGGGTTCAGGCGATCAGTAATGAGCTAAAAGGCGAAAAGATTGATATCATTAAATGGAGTGAAGAGGCAGAAGAATACATCGCTAATGCGCTGAGTCCGGCCAAGGTTTCTTCGGTAACTCTTGAATCGGATAATAGGGCCGCTATAGTGGTTGTTCCTGATAACCAGTTATCTTTGGCGATTGGGAAAGAGGGTCAAAACGCCAGACTGGCTGCCAAAATAAGCGGTTGGAAAGTTGATATTTCCAGCGAAACCCAAAATGCGGAAAAAGGTTTTTCTGCAATTGGTCTTGCTGAAGATACTTCTGAGGATCAGAGCGACGAAAATAAAGTATTAGAAATTGATTTTGACAGAGTGGATCCGCCGGTCGAGGTCAAAGATGATGCAGAGATTCTAACAGAAGAAACAGAAACAGAAACAGGAACAGAAACAGAAGAAGTCGCAGAAACTGCTGAAGATGAAATAATTGATGGAAACGATGAACCTGAAGCTGAAGATTCCGGAGGCGCTGAACCAACGGAAGAGGAGTCGCAAAAAGATGGTGAAAAAGCGTAAAATTCCCCTGCGTGTCTGTATAGGTTGCCAGGAGAAAAGGCCTAAAAAAGAATTGGTCCGTGTGGTAAGGACACCCGATGGAGAGGTAGTCTTAGATACAACCGGCAAGAAGCCCGGTCGGGGTGCTTATCTTTGCCCTGCGGAAGAATGTTTTAAAAAGGCTATCAAAGGCAGGCGCTTGGAAAAGAACCTGCGGCATCCGATTTCAGCAGATTTAATTACAGAGATTACTGAAATGCTTAATAACATGGAAGGTGAAGGAACATGACGGGGAGGGCTTACTTAATGGAGGTGTTTTAGATGAGTAAAGTGAGGGTTTATCAATTAGCAAAAGAGTTGGGGACAACCAGTAAAAAGCTCATTGAAGTTATGGAAGGCATGGATATAACTGTAAATAATCACATGAGTACATTAACTGATGATGAAGCGAAAAAAATTATGTCTAGATTAACAGGCAAAGAAGATGAGAAGCGCCCTCAAGAGCTTGAAAAAGAGGCTGTAAAAGAAGAAACAACTACGGAAGCGGATGGTGCTGCTTCAGAAAAAAAGAAAGAAAAAAAGAAGGATCAGGAAACGGCTGCGCCAAGTCGTAAAGCCCGTAAAATGATCCAGGAAGAAAAAAGAGCGGCCATGCTTAAAGAGCAAAAGCCGAAAATTAAATTAGAGGGTCAGGTAACGGTTGCTGAGTTAGCGTCACATCTTGATATAACTCCTGCTCAACTGATCACTCAATTACTTGATATTGGTGTGATGGCTAATGTTAATCAGCCTCTTGATTTTGGAACTGTAGAACTGATTGCTGAAGATTACGGAGTGGAGGTTGATTATAAAGAGGATCAGCTTGAAGAAGAACTGCTGGCTGTTCAGGAAGAGAAAGGCGATGATTTTGAAGAAATTTTGCGTAAGCCGGTAGTTACTGTCCTTGGTCACGTAGATCATGGCAAGACTCTTTTGCTTGATGCGATTAGAAAAGAGAATGTTATTTCCGGTGAATTCGGAGGAATAACCCAGCATATTGGGGCATACCAGGTTAGTTTTAATGATAAAAACATTATATTTCTGGATACGCCCGGCCATGAAGCATTTACAGCAATGAGGGCCCGCGGTGCCCAGGTTACTGATATTGCGATTTTGGTTGTTGCTGCGGATGATGGGGTAATGCCCCAGACAGTTGAAGCGATTAACCACGCCAAGGCGGCCCAGGTGCCGGTGTTAGTGGCGATTAATAAGATTGATAAGCCTGAAGCCAACATGGACAGGGTTAAACAACAGTTGGCTGAACAGGATTTAGTCCCCGAAGAATGGGGTGGAGATACGATTGTTGTTCCGGTTAGCGCAATTAAGCACGAAGGGCTCGATGAGCTGTTAGAAATGGTTTTGCTGCTTGCCGAAGTAAGCGAACTTAAATGCTGTCCTGAGCGAAATGCCCGTGGTTCGGTTGTTGAAGCTAACCTTGATCGGGGCCGGGGCCCGGTTGCTACTGTCCTGGTCCAGGATGGAACCCTGCATGTCGGTCAGCCGATTATCTGCGGATCTATAGCCGGGAAAGTCCGGGCGATGAATAATGATCGCGGCGAAAGAGTCGAACAAGCCGGTCCGGCCACACCGGTTGAAATTATCGGGCTTAGCGAGGTGCCGATGGCCGGAGATAGCTTCCAGGTTGTCAGCAGTGAGCGAGTAGCCCGGGATGTAGCCGAAAAAAGAGCTGAAAAGATTAAGGAAGCGAGCCAGCGCGTGCAGCGTGTTACCCTCGAAGACCTTTTCAAGCAGATCCAGGAAGGGGAAGTTAAAGATCTTAATCTGATCCTGAAGGCCGATGTCCAGGGATCAGTTGAAGCTCTTAAAGACGCTCTTTTTAAACTGAGTCTTGAAGAGGTAAAGATAAAGATTATCCATACCGGTGTCGGAGCTATTAATGAATCAGATGTTATGCTGGCTTCAGCATCCAATGCTATCGTAATCGGATTTAATGTCCGTCCTGACAGCAACGCCCGTAAACTGGCTGAAAAAAACGAGGTTGATATCAGGCTGTACCGGATTATCTATGAAGCGATCGAAGATATTAAAGCTGCTGTGACCGGTATGCTTAAGCCGATTATGAAGGAAGTTATTCAGGGTCAGGTCGAAGTAAGGCAAGTCTTTAAAGCTTCGCGTTTAGGTAACATTGCCGGTTCATATGTGACTGAGGGTAAAATAACCCGTAATTCACAGGTCAGGGTGATCCGGGACGGGACTGTGGTCCATGAATCAGCCCGTCTGGCTTCATTGAAGCGCTATAAAGATGATGTTCGCGAAGTATCAGGCGGTTATGAGTGCGGCATACTGCTGGAAAACTACAATGATCTCCGGGAAGGCGATATTATCGAAGCCTATGTTATGGAGCAGATAGCTCGCTAGGTTAACTTAATGGCGCCGTATTATTGTAACGTGGGAGGTTTTAATGATGTCCGAAAACAGAGTGCGGCGGGTTGCTGAACAGATTAAAAAAGATGTTGGAGGGATTATCAATTTAGAGGTTAAAGATCCTCGGGTAGCAAGCATTACCAGTGTTACAGACGTCAGCCTGTCCAAGGATTTACGCTATGCCTCCGTATATGTGAGCATCTATGGGACAGAAACTGAAAAAGAGGAAACCCTGCAAACCCTGGTCAAGGCCTCAGGTTTTATTCGCACTGAAATTGGACGGCGAATCAGGCTGAGATATACTCCAGAGATCAATTTTTATCTGGATAATTCGATCGAGTACGGTGCTTACATTGAAAACGTAATAAAATCTTTAAAAGAAGAACGCCAGGAAGATGGCGAAAGCGAAGATCAAGAAGTCTCAACAGAAGAATATCTGGAAGAATAGAATGATCACAATGACGGACTGGGCTAAGATAATTGATATATTAAGGGAAGAGCATGAGTTCTACCTGATTGCGCATATGCAGCCGGATGGCGACAGCATCGGTTCTTTGCTGGCTATGGGCGAAGGCCTTATTAAAATTGGTAAGAAAGTCAGGCTTTTTACACCGGGCTCTGTGCCGCAAAAGTACAGCTTTTTGAAAGGTGCAGATCAGGTTTTACAGGAAGTTCTAATGGATGATCCTGCTATTACTGTCCTTGTCCTGGACAGCAGTGACCTAGATCGTTTAAGCTTTTTTAAGGACGCAGTTATGAAGAGCAGGAAAATCATTAATATTGACCCCCATGTCACAAATCAGTATTTTGGAAACTACAACCTGGTTGATTCCTCAGCAGCAGCTACCGGGGAAATTACCTATCATCTCTTGAAAGAGCTGCAGGTTCCTTTGACTGAAAGTATCGCCGAGGCGCTTTATGTGGCAATTTCCACTGATACCGGTTCATTTAAATATGAAAATACGACTCCGCATACGCACCGGGTTGTTGCCTCACTTTTGGAATGCGGCCTTAATCCGGGGATCTTATCCCAGAAAACATTTGATGAACGACCTTTTTCTTTCTATATGCTCCTTAAAGAAGCCTTGTCCAGCATGGAAATGCATGCAGATCGCAGGATTGCCCTGATGACTTTGAGTAAAGATATCAGGGAGCGTAGCGGAGCAACTACGGATGATCTGGATGGAATTGTAAATTATTCCCGGAATATTGAAGGAGTAGAGCTGGGGATTTTGTTTTACGTTGAAGGTGAGCAGGAAGTTAAAGTCGGTTTTCGATCAAGATCTCTTGATGTCAGTGAATTAGCCGGCAGGTTAAATGGGGGAGGGCATGCCCGGGCAGCGGGCTGCCGCCTTTACGATAATTATCAATCGGTAAAAGAAAAAGTTATGGCTGAAGCTTTTAGGATGTTAGAAGAGTTACCGGTTTAAGGGAGCATCGCAGTGAATGGAATTATTGTAATCAATAAAGCAAAAGGGGTCACTTCTCACCAGGTCGTGCAATCAGTTCGCAGAATGTTCACGGGTGTGAAGGCCGGTCACAGCGGAACTCTGGATCCGATGGCAACCGGGGTGATTCCGGTTTGCCTGGGTAAAGCGACCCGGATTGTGGAGTATATCATTGAACTTCCAAAAACCTACCGGGCTGAAGTGGTGTTAGGTTTGACTACAGATACTGAGGATGCAGCAGGGCAGATTACCGGACAGTCGGTTGTACCAAATCTGGATCGTGAAAAGATTGAAAAGATCCTTTGTGATTTTACTGGAACCATTGAGCAGCTTCCTCCTTACTATTCGGCCGTTAAATACCAGGGCAAAGCTCTGTATCACTGGACCCGCCAGGGCAGGGAGGTCCCCCGCCAGGTTCGTTCTGTACAAATTTACAAGATCAACTTGATTGATTATAACCAGGAACAAAAACCCCACCTTATATTTGAAGTTCAGTGTTCAAGGGGCACTTATGTCAGGACGCTGGCTGTGGATATCGGTAAAGCAATTGGCTGTGGGGCGCACCTGTCTGCCCTGAGCAGGGAGGCAGTTGGTCCTTTGCTGCTGGATAATTCGTTATCTTTGGAGAAGTCCTGGCAGCTGGTTGAAGCCGGCAGGACTGAAGAGGTATTATTGCCGATGGATATTGCGTTGAAGCACTTACCAGGGCTTAAGCTCGACGACAAACAAGTTATGGCCCTTAAAAACGGACAGCTTGTAGATTTTGATCAATATGAGTTGCTTGAAGATATCAGTGGAAAAACTCCGCTGCGAATTTATGATAGCGGACATCAATTTAAGGCTTTGGCATGTCTCGATGATGCCGGGGACGCATTAAGATTGAAAACTCTAAAATTCCTTACTGATTAAACGCTGGCAGTTCAAAGCTGCAGGAGACGGAAAGGTGATCGAACCATGGAATTGATTAATAGCATAGAACGCCTGCCTGAAAAGGCCGGCCCGCTTTTTGTCGCTCTGGGCAATTTTGATGGTATTCACCGGGGCCATCAGGCTATATTAAAATCTGTTATAGATAAAGCCCGGCGGGAAAATGGTTATAGCGCTGCCCTGGTTTTTGATCCTCATCCTTTGATTGCGCTGCGTCCGGAAAAGTCTTTGGCATTATTGACTGATTTAGCTGATCGAGTTGAAATTATGGTTGAACTTGGTCTTGATTATTTAATAGTCGAACCTTTTAATGAAGAACTTGCTTTGCTTACTCCGGAGCAATTTAGCAGAAAAGTTTTGATCGATAAACTAAAGGCCAGGAAAGTTTTTGTCGGTGACAACTACTCTTTTGGCAGACAGGGAACCGGCAGTGCTGAAACTCTGCGCTACTGGGGTGAAAAGCTGGGCTTTGGTGTCGAAGTCAGTCCCATGCTGCACTATAAGGGAACAGAGGTCAGCAGTTCCAAAATCAGGTCCCTTTTGTTGTCTGGCGCGGTCAATGAGGCCTCCGATCTTCTCAATTATTACTTCTTTCGGCAGGGCAAAGTAATTAAGGGTTACGGGGTTGGTAAAAAGATGGTTTACCCGACAGCTAACATCGCAGTCTCTCCGCATCTTCTTTGGCCGGGGACGGGTGTATACTTAACCGCAGTTGACAAGTTGAATGAAGGGCCGCACTTTGGATTAACAAATGTTGGATCCAGACCTACTTTTTCCGATTATGGAACTTCAGTTGAAACGCATATCCTTGATTTTGATGGAACTATCTATAACCATCAGATTAGGATATGTTTTTTGGAAAAACTGAGAGATACCAAAACCTTCAGTTCCCATGTTCAGTTAAAGGAGCAGATCGAACGGGATATAGAAGCAGGGCAAAAACTTATTGAAGGGCTGAGGAACAGGGAAAACAGCAATTCCTTTTCTTTACAAGTTGGTTGTAGTGTGCTAAGATCATAATAGT
>PWEB01000065.1 GCA_003553305.1 Syntrophomonadaceae bacterium | reverse complement strand
GGTGTTAATTAAGCTGTATAATCTATACTGCAGGGCCTCTTTAAGAGCGCTAATTCCTCCCCCCGGTTCTATACTTAAAAAATCCATAATTCGCTTTGCTTCAATAACTGGGAATTGTTCCCATGCAGCGGTATCCAGCCTGATCGCCTCATCCATTCCGTAGGTTTGCTCAACCTTTTGAAACCAGAGGCCATCATGCGCCAACCATCGTTTTGCGAAATCCGTTAACATATACTCGAGCTGATCCCTAGATAAATTTTTCACGTCCACCCCTATTCACCCCTCTAAGCATTTTTATATATCTTCTGCAATCTTCAGGCTAAATCCTTCCAGTCAGGAAACCTCATAATTGGACATCCTTGATAAGTTTTGAACAGTAAATATTCAAAACCAAACTTTCTCCCAAATATGTGTAACCGAGAAAAGTATTTTTTTGCAGGATATTTCATGATAATATAGTAAGCAGGTTAAAAAAATAATCAAATTAGATGATAGTAAATAACTATCTATGGCCTGACAAAAAAAGGGGGTTAAATAATGAGCGAAACAGCGGAAATAACTATCATCAGGACCTCGCAATTTACAAACAGCGCTAGACGCTATGATATTTTTGTCAATAACCAGTATAAAGAAAAAATTGCCGATGATGAAGAAAAGTCTATGGTAGTAGCTCCTGGAAAACAAAAAGTTCATTTACAATTTGGCCGAGCTAAAAGTAAAGCAATTGAATTAGATTTGTCTCCGCAGGAAAAAGTCCGCTTGCTTTGCGGCAGTAAGTTAACAGGTGCTAAAGCCTGGCTTGCTTTATTTTATATGTTCTCTACTGATAAACTTATCTTCCTGGTAACATATCCCGAAGAAACTGGGGCACCTGTCAAAACGGAAGAAACCTGGAAAGAAATCAAGGAGAAAGGAATAAAATATTTTATCTTAAGGTACGGTATTCTGGGTTGGGGGTTACCAACAGGGCTTATTCTGTCAATACTGCTTTCATTAATAAATATATTTGGCGATACTGATATTTCAATTGGAGAGATTTCAATCAATATGCTGATGAGCATTGGTATTTTTATGCTATTAGGAATTCCATATGGATTTTTGATGTGGAGTGAAACCAACAAGCACATCGATGAATAAAAAACATCCAGTCTAGAATAATAAAAACACAGAAATGGCGGGAGTAGATGGGAATCGAACCCACCGCAGAGGGCTGCCCTGCCACTGGATTTGAAGTCCAGGAGCGCCACCAGGCCGCTAACTACTCCCGTAAAATTGGATAAAACTGAAATCTACAGTTTATCTTTCTTAAAACGCCCATGCAATATTATAGTTCTTTTCAATCAAACGGACAAGTTGTAGAGTAAAAATCTTGATCAAACAATTTTTAAAAATAATTCAACCAGCTCAGGATCGAATTGAGTTCCGGCACAATTTTTCAGTTCTTCGAGAGCTTCTTCTTTAATCTTCGCTATACGGTACGGACGATCGTTAGTCATAGCATCGTAAGAATCTATGATAGATAATATCCGGCACTCCAATGGAATATCACTGCCTTTTAATCCCAGAGGATAACCGGTTCCATCCCATCTTTCATGGTGCCGCAGGATCAAATAAGCAACATGGGCAAGATCCGGTGATGCCTGGGCAATACGATAACCTTTTTCAGGATGTTGACGCATGATCTGCCATTCTTGATCCGTCAATCCTCCCTTTTTAAATAGTATGTAATCGGGAATACCGACTTTGCCAAGATCATGAACCTGGGCAACCAAAGATAGATCCGTAATACGGTGCTGATCCAATCCAACCTTTTTTCCCATCATCACACAAAGCTCTTCAAGCCTGTCAGCATGTCCACTGGAAATGTAATCACGCTCAGACAAAGCTGCCAGTAAAGCTCTAACCACCTGGTTTCGTGCGCTTTTACTACGCTTTTGCTTATCCAGGAGCATATTATTGTTTGCTTTTTTTAAAACCTCTTCCAGATCATCTGGCGAATCATCACTTACCGAATAACCTAGCGATATGCTGATTGGTATATTATCATTATTACTATTGTAGTTATCTACTTCAGCCAGTATAGCGCTCACTACTTCTTCACCTGAACGACCAACAGCTCGAGGCATAATAGCCACAAACTCATCTCCGCCAACCCTGGCCAGGATATCATCTTTCCATAAAGGTTTTTGCAATAAATCCGCACAGATATTAAGAATATGGTCTCCTTCTTTTTGCCCCACTGTATCATTAATCAATTTCAGACCATCTAGATCGGCAGAAAGAAGAATCACCGGATTTGCGTGACCACCCTCTAATCTCTTGATCTCATTTTCAAAGTAAACCCGGTTATAAAGGCCGGTCAGTTGATCGTGCAGCATTAGAAATTCAAGTTGCTGCTGATCGCTTTTGTGTTGTTCACGTATTACAGCTTCACGCAGCTCACGCTCAACAGCCGGAGCAAGCCGTGCAAGATTATCTTTCATGATATAATCATGGGCTCCTGCTCTCATTGCTGTAACAGCAACCTCTTCCCCAATAGTACCTGAAACTATAAAAAAAGGTAGATCACGACCGTTTTCTTTTAGCACTTCTAAAGCTTCAGGCGCGCTGAAATTAGGCATAGCATGGTCTGATATAACAATTTGCCATCTCGGATCCTGCAAAGCATCATGCAAACCTTCCCTGGTTTCAACCCGGGTGTAAATCAACTCATACCCACCTTTTTTCAATGCCCGCAACAATAACAGCAAATCATCTTCAGAATCTTCAACTATAATTACCCTTAGAAGGGCCATGCGCGCCTCCCCCCTTAATTCCATTCTAAATGTCAACTTATAATCAATACCTATGATCAGAATGAGCCTGGCAAAATGGTTATAAATGGCTTCTTCTTAAACATCATACATTATCTGATCACAAAAGCCAAGAGTGGTAAATTGAAAAATCACGGAAATAAACAACCAGTAAAAAAAGGGACCGGAAATATTTCATCTCATCCCTGTTATAAATAATTATTGTTCTACAAATTCACGACCGGCCCGGGAAACTTCCTCAAGCAAGTGCTGTTCCTCATCGGAGAGAATACGTTCAATATTTAAGATGATCAGCATTCTTTTTTCAATTTTGCCTACACCCATAATCAGGTTAGTCTGCTCACCGGCTACCTGGTCGGGGGCATCCTGGATCTGGTTGTTTGAAAGCCGCGCGACTTCGCTGACTGAGTCTACAATCAGACCGACCATCTTGCTATCAACCTCAATAATTATTATTCTGCTTTCTGATGTGCGCTCAACTTTTGCAATGCCAAACCGTTTTCGTAAATCAATCACCGGGATTACCTCGCCACGCAGGTTAATAACTCCTTCAATGAACTCTATGGAACGCGGCAGGGGAGTAACCCTGACCATTTTCAGAATTTCACAGACATTATTTATATCACAGGCAAACTCTTCCTGCTCTAACATAAAAACCACCAGTTGGGTTTCGCCTTCCCTGGTAATCTCTACCATATCATGAGCCTCCTTTCAATGCAATTCAATACAACTCCTGCTATCTTTCAGCCCCCGAGACAATTCTCCAAACTCGTCTTTAAGCTTCAAGGAACAAAACCTGAACCTTCCTGTTCACAAACACTAATCATTTTTACAAATAGTTTCAGCCCATCGGGATCTTCAAAACTGTAAGATCTTAGCCCTTTGGATCAGGTCTAAACTGATACATAATAATCATAGGATAAAAATCGTTTATCCAATATTAATCTTGGAGGCAACTATCCCAATAGAATGCTAATGATTGGCAAGACCAAACATTTTAGCCATATTATAAATCTCTTCATCTTTCTTTAAAAGCAATTTATCCTTCACATTTTCCTTGTGTCGATCTACTGTTTTTACGCTTATAGATAGAATTTCCGCAATTCCAGCCCGGTTTTTCCCTTCAGCAAAAAGCTGCATTATTTCCCGTTCCCTGGCTGATAAGACCTCAAGCATTTTTTGATCTTTTTGCGGTTCGGAAGAAGTTTTTAAAAACCCATTGACCAATACCTGGGAAACTTTTGAACTAAGAAATACCTCACCATGAGTTACTGCTTTCAGAGCAAGTTCCAGATCATCAAACGCAGAACCTTTATAAACAAATCCGGAAGCACCGCTGCGCAGAGCCCTGCCTACATAGTTTTCTTCGACATGCATGGAAAGTATAATTACTTTGACCAGAGGATGTGCTGTTTGCAATTGTTGTAGCGCTTCCAACCCATTTAGTCCGGGCATGGCAATGTCCATAATCACCAGATCCGGCTTAAGTTTCTCTGTCAGCGCTAATGCTTCCCTGCCATCAGAGGCTTCTCCGACCACATTAACCGCTGTCTTTGATTCTAATAGGGATCTAAGTCCTTGGAGGACTATGGTATGATCATCTGCAAGGATTACTTTCATAGCTTCTTCCCCTCACCAGGCCAATTTTTCCAGGGAACTTTAATGACCACCGTGGTTCCATGGCCTATTGAAGACTCAATTGTAAATTCACCCGCTAAAAGTTTAATTCTCTCCTGCATGCCGGTCAATCCGATGCTGGCAGCAGATATTTTCTGTTCCTCGGGGTCAAATCCAACACCATCATCATTAATACTGATTGACAACAAACCATTTTCACGTTTCAAACTGACCTTCGCTTTTTTTGCCTGAGCATGGCGGGCTATGTTAGTCAGTGATTCCTGAACACAACGATAAAGCGCAGTTTCAACCGGTCTGGGTAACCGCTTCGAAAAACCACTGGACTGAACAATTGTGTCTATGCCGGTTCGGTTCATAAAACCACGAACCATTTCATCTATAGCCGGTAGCAGTCCCATATCGTCCAGAGCAGGCGGGCGCAGTGATATTGACTGACGGCGCACCAAATTGATCGTATAGTCAACCAGTTCAATGGTTTGGTTAAGTCGTTGATTTAGTGCCTGGGTAGCAGGGACTTGATCACCAAGCAATTGTATGTCAAGTTTAACTGCAGTAAGCGCTTGCCCGAGTTCATCGTGCAATTCTCTGGCCAAACGTGATCTTTCATCTTCCATTGCATTGAGAATGCGGTTTGATAATGCTTCAATCTGAGCATGGTTAGTCTTAAGCTGCTGTTCATTTAAAACACGCTCGGTAATATCACGGGCAATCCCTTCAATAGCTATGAGGATCCCCTCTTCATCATAGATAGGAACATTACGATGCTCGAACCAGATAATAGAGCCGTCTTTATGATACCAGCGCAAGGTTAAGGGCTGAGACAACTCAACCTTGCCCAGAAAAAGATCTTTAAGCAGATCACTGTCTTCAGGATGAACTATTTCACAGATTAATTTGGGGTTGGCGTAGTGCTCTTCAGGGGTATAACCAATTAACTCCCTAGCAGAAGGACTGACATACTCAAAACGTCTTTCCGGAACCAGGCTAAACCGGTAAATCAAGTCCTGGGCATTTTCCGCCAGACGACGAAAACGTTCTTCACTTTCCCTTAACGCTCGCTTCACTTTTTTGCGGTCATTCCTGGCTTCTGAGTCTTGAAGAGCCCGTTCAATAACTGGAATAAAACGGGTCAGGTTGTTCTTAATTATATAGTCATGTGCTCCTGCCTTCATAGCTGGCACAGCTACATCTTCTCCAATGGCATTTGAGACTATAATGAATGGGCAATCATTATTACTTTTATTAAGTATATCCAACGCTTCTGGGGCACCAAAGTTGGGCAGGGCATGATCAGATATGATCAGATCCCAAGGTCCATTATGCAAAGCATCTTTAAAAGCTCCAGCAGTTTGAACCCTGATATAATCACTCTTATAACCGGCCTGTTGCAATTCGTGGAGCATTAGCATAGTATCATCTTCGGAATCTTCTACAATAATTATGCGAAGCTTTTGCATATTTTTCCCTTCCTGCTAACATTAGCGGTAATATATCTTCCCATGCTTGCAACAAACATGAAAAAAGAATAATAGAATATCGCTTAACAACAATTAACCTCTCCTATTATGAGTATCGGCAAAGAGTTAATATAATAAAGCTTTTACTTATTTATTTAGATGAATTAATCGACCTTCGTTCGAAAGATAAGTAAATTTGAAGTTTTCTTTAATCCATTCCAGGGCCTTAGGGTGGTAGAAGAATATATGAGTAGGATCTTTAACATAATACCATTGACCAAAATCGATATAATCATAAAGTATTTCAGTCATGCAGTATATTGATCCCTTTGGCTTTAATAAAGAGTTTAACAACTTAAACTCTTTAAATGGCATGCTAAAATGTTCGATCACTTCACAGCAGACTATAAAATCATATTTTTTTGTTAAAGCTGCCTGGTTGTGCCAAAAATAAGGATCGTATAGTTCAAGAAAATAACCCTTTTCACTGAGTAGTTTTGTTACAACCGGCCCTTCTCCGGCTCCGTAATCAAGGCCAATAGCTTTAGGACTATAAGTTTCTTGAATTTTATCTACCAGGGGCTGCACAAAACGCTGGTAACCAGGATCATTAACGTCATTGTTATGTTGTTCATAACGTTTTTTTTCATCTTCCGGTGAAAGGTGCATATCCGGATCCATCATTACTGATTGGCAGTTAATGCACTGGTAATAGCGCTTCTCCCTGAAAAGATGAAAAAAATCTGTAGGAGCTGAGCATAATGAACATTTCACAATTATAGACAAAGATATTCTCCCTCCGGTGAAAAAACGGTTGCCCTTTTTAATTTAAGGGCAACCGTTATATAAGTGGGACAAGGGGACAGGTTTTCCTTATCTCACCTACCAACTTTTTTTAGCTTACTCAACAATACTTTCAATGTACTTGTCCAGTTC
>PWEB01000300.1 GCA_003553305.1 Syntrophomonadaceae bacterium | reverse complement strand
AAGGAAAAGAGGTGTAAAGATGGCCGAACTATGGGCCCAGTACGGCAGGTACATTATATTGGGAGCGCTTGTCTTTTTCATGTTAAGAATGCACAGCAGGGGCGGTGGTTGCTGTGGCGGCCATGCCGGGAGACAGAACAGCGAAGAAGGTTCTCAAGAAGAATTAAATTATTAATTTCCGGGTTGCATTTAATACAGGGGTTTGATATAATATACCCATAGAGGGTATATTAGAAGTGCTTAGAGTTAAAGGGAGGTTAAGAAATATGGTTGGACCAGCTAATAAGCAGGAAAATGTAATCATTAAAATCTCAGGAATGAGCTGTAATCATTGCTCTCAGCGTGTTGAGAAAGCTTTACAACAGGCCAGTGGAGTCAATACGGCACGAGTAGATCTTTCTGCAGAAAAAGCCTATCTAGAGTATGACCCCTCTGAAGTAAATGAGGAAACCCTGCTTCAGGTAATCAAGGATTCCGGATATGAAGGAATTTTATCCGGGTAATAAGATTTGAAGAAAGCCACAGCGGACAGATACAGGAAAGGAGACTTGATCATGTATTATGATCCTGTATGCAAAAATGCATTAACACCTGACCAGGTGAAAACAAACTACACCTATAAAGAAAAAAGTTACGAATTTTGCTGCGAAGATTGCCGTGATATATTCAGCCAGGACCCGGAAAAATATGTCGGTAGGAACTGGTGGCAGCGCTTCCTCTATCGTCTTGCAGAATCCAATGCCGAAGAATTTAAAGGGGAAAAGCCTTCCTGCCATTAATTGCAGAAAAACTATCTTCACTATTAGGAAGCATTTTTAGGATATTACGCAGATATTACTTTAATCTGAAGGTGTTAACAAAGGCTGGGGTTGCTTTTACCTCAGCTTTTGTTTATTTTTCAACCAATTTTCCTGCAAGGTCGGAGGAGAAAAACGCAAAAAGGTGGGGAATAACCAGCTAATCTACAAAAGCCTTTTAATCACGTCCATAAGTTCTTCTATGGTGCTCTCCGCACTATCTTTTTCCACTATAGCGTTGCTGACACACCCCTTGGTGTGATCTTCCAGGATCAACATGGCCAGGCGAGCCAGGGCCATTCTGCTGGCAGCGATCTGATTCAGAACATCGACACAATACCGTTCTTCATCAACCATCCGATGGACACCCCTGATTTGCCCTTCCACCCGGCTTAAGCCGTCAAGAATCTTTTTTTTATCCTTCTGGTAACTTCCGTGATCCCTCTGATGACACAATTCGTCGTTGTTAAATTCATTGCCAGTTACGTGCTTATTAGTCATAATCATACTCCTCTCATTTTGACTCCTGACGATCCGGATGTTGATTGTCAAGCGTGGAAATGTATGTTTAGACTCTAAAGCGTTCTAAGTTTTAGGGGTGAATCTTCAAATTGATTTTAATCCCCCGGGGGGTATGTTGTCAAGGACACTTAACGAAGATTGGTTTAATAGTTGTCATTATTTAATACGCTACAATGCTATTTTCCCCAGTAGTTGATCATTAATGGCTATGATCACTGTACCAGCTGACATTAATACAGCACCAACAGCCGGGGCAAGAAGAATGCCCCACCCGGCCAATATTCCCGCAGCCAGGGGAATTTCCACAATGTTATAACCTGCCGCCCTGGTTACTATTAGGAACGTAATATAATACTTTATAAGGTAAAACCTTTACCATCCTGCCATTTCACCCTTATATAGACTGTAATAAAAATTTTTTTTAAGATTATAAGGTGGTATAAAAGTAGTGACATAGCAGGAAATATCACAGGAAAAGCGAAGTTCACAAATAGATTCCCATGAAAGGGGGGGGTTGTAGTTGCCTGAATATGAAAAATGCCGCGTCCTTTTGGATCCAACCAGTTATGCTTACGCCCACTACCAGGTTGTTATCGACCGCGCCGGTAAGCCAATTGACTACATCTACCTCAAGGTAAACCAGGCTTACGAAGAATTAATGAACTTGCCCAGGGGAAAACTGATCGGGCGCAGGGTAACAGAAGTTTTCCCCGGCATTGAAAAGTCAACTTTCGACTGGATTGGTACTTACAGCAAAGTTGCCCACAACGGGGGCAGTATTAGCTTCGAACAGTTTTCCGAGCGTTTAGACCTCTACTACGAAGTAATTGCCTGCGGAGAAAAACCTGGTTATTTCTCCGTTATTTATAGAGATATTACTGCAAAAAAGAAAAAGGAAAAAACTCTTCGCGATAGCGAGCAGCACTTCCGCTCCCTGGTTGGAAACTTGCAGGGCGGGATAGTGGTTGAAGACGAAAAAGGCAATATTATTTTAACCAACCAGGCTTTCTGTGAAATATTTGGTATTTCAGCACCTCCTGAAGCATTAGTCGGCAGCAACTGTTCCCAGGCTGCCGAAGAAGTAAAAGGTTTATTAGCCGAACCAGAGCTTTTCCCCCGGCGGATAAAGGAACTGATTGAAAACCGCCAGGTGGTTATCGGTGAAGAAATCAAGTTCGCGGACGGGCGGGTCCTTGAGCGCGATTACATCCCCGTATTTTCCGAGACAAACCGGTTTATCGGCCATATGTGGCAATACCGCGACATCACCGGGCGTAAGCAAATGGAAAAAGACCTCTACCACTATTCACAGCTGCAAAAACTGTTGATGGACTTGTTGTCCCGGTTTATTAATATCCCCCTTGAAGATATTGATGAGGGCATTAATATTGCCCTCCGGGAGATGGGAAAATTTGTCGGAGCAGACCGGGTCTACATTTTTGAGTATGACTTTCCAAACGGGGTCTGTAACAATACCTACGAGTGGTGCGCACCGGGAATAACCCCGCAAATCAGTAAACTCCAGGGAGTATCTTTAGATATAATCCCGGACTGGGTGGCCAGCCATGTTAAGGGAGAAGCAGTGGATATACCTGATGTGGAGGCAATGGAGCCCGGGGTAGTCAAAGAACTTATGATCTTACAGGAGATAAAAAGCCTGTTCACCATCCCGATGAAAGGTGAAACAGGCTGCCTGGGCTTTGTCGGCTTTGATGCGGTAAGGTGCAAGCAGCGCTTTTCAGAAGAAGAGCGCAAATTGCTTAATGTGTTTGCGCAAATGCTGACCAATGTTAACCTGCACCGGCAGACTGAAGAAAGAATCCGTTATATGAGCTTTCATGACAGCCTAACGGGGCTCTACAACCGGGCTTACCTGGAAAAAGAAACGGAAAGGGTCGATACAAAAAGGCAGCTGCCCCTTAGCATTGTCATAGCTGATTTAAACGGGTTGAAACTGATCAATGACACCTACGGTCACGAAACAGGCGATCAGCTGCTTAAAACCGCCGCCGACATCTTGCGTAGCGCCTGCCGGACAGAAGATATTATCGCCCGCTGGGGCGGTGATGAATTTACAATTCTACTGCCCCAAACCAAGGCAGCTGACGCTGAAACTTTAAAAGATAGAATTGCCGCTATCTGCAAGAAGACCTTCGTGGAAGACATCCCCATTTCCATGGCGATAGGGTTAGCCACAAAAACGGAACCAACCACAACGATTGCCGAGGTGCTTAAAGAAGCTGAAGACAGCATGTACAAACAAAAACTGGCTGAAAAACGCGGCAAAAAAAGCGGAATGTTAAAAACACTGATTAAAACCCTTGCCGGTAAAAGTTTTGAAACCGAGAACCATATCCAAAGGATGCGAAAAGTAACCCAATTAATTGGGAAAAACATGAACCTGTCAAAATCAGAGTTAAGCCGGCTGGATATTGCCGTTTTCCTGCACGATATTGGCATGGTTAATCTTGATCAAAAGATTTTAACCAAAAAAGAACCTTTAACCGTAGAAGAGTGGAATATGATCAAAAAACATCCCGAAATCGGTTTTAGAATCGCCTCCAGCCATGAAGAGTTTGCCCACGTGACAGAAGATGTTCTCGCCCATCATGAACACTGGGACGGCACGGGCTATCCGCAGGGCTTGCGGGGAGAAGAGATCCCCCTGTTTGCCCGGATTATTGCCGTTGCCGATGCTTTTGAGGTAATGTATTCCGGGCGGCCTTACAGGGAAGCGCTAAATATTGACGAGATTAAAGAAGAGCTAAATAGCTGTGTCGGCAAGAAGTTCGATCCAAAGATAACTGAAATCCTGCTCAAGCTTATAAGTAAAAGAGATCAATAAACCTTTGTTATAAGGAAACCAGTGGGTAAAGAAAGCCGGTCAGCACCGCTTGCCGATTTCCTCCAGAAACACCTCCACCACTTCCGGGTCGAAGTGTTTGCCGCTTTCTTCCCGGATCAAGTTCAAGGCATCTTCTTCGCTCCAGGCCTTGCGGTAAGGCTGCTCGCTGGTTAATGCATCGTAAACATCGACTGCGGCAAAGATGCGCGCCGGCAAGGGGTATTTGCTTGCCTTTAAGCCTGCGGGGATAACCTGAGCCGTCCCACTTCTCGTGATGACAGTAGGGAATATCCAGGGCCTGGTGCAGATATTCGATTCTTGAAAACATTTTGTAAGCATAAACGGGATGCTGTTTCATGATCTCCCATTCCTCATCGGTCAGCTTACACGGTTTTAGTAAAATTGAGTCGGGAACCCCCATCTTTCCGATATCATGCAGCAGGGCTCCTCGCTTGATATGGACCAGGTCTTCATCTTTAACGCTCATTCTCCGGGCCATACAAAGCTGTGATCTTCAGTCTCTTCATCCCTAAGGGTTGACTCAAATATAACTTTTCCTCACGATGCTTAATTACAACATATGAAAGTGAGTAAAAAACTAACAACCATTATCTCTTATGCTTTATAAAACCCTTAATACAGGTAATATTGCACTTAATTATTTTGAAAAGTGCATTTGACAGAGACTGGTCAATATATTAGAATTACGTTAATAGGAGGTGTAACTCTAACATGTCGCCCCCCATCCGTTACCAGGCAGAAAACCTGCGAAAACTGCTGCTAAAGCAGCGTATTGCGACCATAGAAGAGCTCAAGGCAGCCCTGGGTACTGGTACTGACCTCACCGTATTACGTAAGCTAAAAAAACTAAACTACTATACCAGTTACTCCCACCGGGGACGCTACTATACCCTGGAAGAAATTACCCGCTTTGATGAACAGGGGCTGTGGTCATTTGATTCGGTGCGGTTTTCTAAGCATGGGACCCTGATTAAAACTGTCGAAGTTTTAGTTGAAACTTCGGAAGCCGGTTACTTTACGTTTGAGCTGGAAAGTATTCTCAAAGTAAGCGTCAAAGACGCCCTGCACAAGCTTGTTGAAAACAGGCGCCTGCACCGGGAAAAAGTCGGCAACCGCTGGTTATACTGCTCAAAAGACCAGCACCGCCGCACAAGGCAACTGGAATACCGGAATGAAGAAGAAGGCACACTAGAAGAAGATGGCTTTCCCGATGAATTAAAGGCGGCGACGGTCCTTTTCTTCAGCCTCTTGGATGAAAGAAAAAGAAGGCTTTATGCCGGCCTGGAGTCTCTAAAATGGGGTCACGGTGGTGACCGCAAAGTAGCCAACCTTTTAGGTTTGGACGAAAAGACTGTAGCCCGGGGAAGAAGGGAACTTTTAGACCAGGATTTAGATTATGACGGAGTTCGCAAACCGGGCGGCGGCCGCAGGCCGCTAAAAAAAGGGCGCCAGAATTAATTACCAGAATTAGTGAACTCTTAGAATATGAAACCGCAGGTGATCCGATGAGCAATTTGAAATGGACCCGGAAAACCACCGAAAAGGTAGCTGAAGAACTAAAAGAATTAGGCATTTAGGTCAGCCCTAATACCGCGGCCAAGCTGTTAAAGGAAATGGGTTTTTCCCTGCGGGTTAACCAGAAGAAAATTTCAGCTTCATCTGTTACCCCGCAAATCCGGGACGAACAGTTTGCCCACATCGCTGAGAAGCTTAAGAAGCTTTGCTTCCCAAAACGCCATGATGGTCAGCGTTGATACCAAGAAAAAAGAGCTGGTAGGCTGTTTTAAAAACGATGGACAGAGCTGGTCAAAGCAACCGATTACGGTCAATGATCATGATTTTCGCTCCCAGGCCCAGGGTATGGTTATTCCGTACAGCATTTATGATATCCAGGCCAACCGGGGCTCGGTGGTAATTGGAACATCAATTGATACACCCTGGTTTGCCACCGATTGTCTGGCCCTGTGGTATGCTGAAGAAGGGCAAAAACTCTATCCTGATACGACTGAGCTGTTGATTTTGGCCGATGGTGGCGGTAGCAACCGAACTGGCAGTTATGTCTGGAAATACGGCCTGCAGACCAAGTTATACAACCGTTTCGGCATAAGCGTTACAGTTTGTCATTACCCGCCGGGGACTTCCAAGTGGAATCCCATTGAGCACCGGCCATTCAGCGAAATCAGTAAAAACTGGGCGGGCCGTCCACTGGAAAGTTACGAGACTGTGCTTAATTATATTCTGACCACAAAGACAAAAACAGGTCTTAAGGTAAAAGCCTATCTTCTTGAAACAGAGTATGAAAAGGGTATGAAAATTTCAGATGCCCAGAAAGAGAAGCTCATAATATCTCCGCATAAGGTGCAACCAAAACGAAATTATACTCTGCATCCGGAGCAAAGTCGGCTTTTTGTATTGGGTGAGGTCAGTTGTCAAAGAACAAACAAAATAAATCGCAATTTATTAGCAGCGCAAAAACCGGAAGTTATTTTTGCGTGAAACCTAAGAGTAATAATTCAAGATCTGACCCTAATTTTACTAATTATATTGAGATTAGCAGTTAACATAAATCGACTTCAACAAGTTTGTTGTTGATTTAAGTAAAAATTGTTAAATCGACAGCAAATTAGCTACCGCCTTAAGGCACATAAATTAGAAACTACGTCGTATCACAAAGATAATATGTTTCCCCTTTTAAGCTTTTT
>PWEB01000007.1 GCA_003553305.1 Syntrophomonadaceae bacterium | reverse complement strand
TGGTCGGGGCGAGAGGATTCGAACCTCCGACCCCTTGGTCCCAAACCAAGTGCGCTGCCAAACTGCGCTACGCCCCGATTCAACCATATTTAAAGCAGAACTATTGTAGCACACTCTGTAGAAATAAGCAATAACATCAAAGTTTCAAAGTTTCTCGCTAAATTTTTTTTCTCAGAATAAAATTACCGGGTATATTATACATATTTCTCACGGAACATGTATAATATATTATGCAAGGGCAGGGCCTTACAATTATAGCTGGTTTTGCTTACTAAACTTCGAAATGAGGTCCAGATATTTTGAATCGTTTTCTGATCGGGGGAAGAGTTCTGAAAACTGTGCTGGCTGTAACCATAGCCATGTTTATAGCTCAGTATTTTGAAATGGAAAGAACTACCCTTGCTGCAATCGTAGCATTGTTAACCGTGCAAAGAACATTTTACCATTCAATTCTGCAAAGCATGGCTAAACTCGGCAGCGTTTTACTGGGAGGTGTTTTAGGAACTGCTTTCAGCTATTTTTTCGGGCTCTCTCCCATTGGATATGGGTTAGTTACTTTATTGGCTATCTATATTTGCCTCCAGCTCCGCTGGCAGGATCATATAGTCCTGACCACTATTACAGCTGTCACCGTTATCTTTAGCAGTGATGGCGTTCCGATCACCTTTTCTCTACTGCAAATATTAACAGCTATGGTAGGTGCAATCAGCGGCCTGACCGTTAATTTCCTCTTTACCCCTAATCATACTAAAGAAGTAAGGCAAACATTAGATGAAGTAGAATCCGGGCTGCGACGGGCTATTGATTTTATTATGCTTGAAATGCTTAAACCGGGCTGCGACGATACAGAATTCAAAGCGGAAATAAAAAAACTTGACGCATCAATTGACGAAGGACTGACCCTGGCAAAACTCCTCCAGGAAGAGCAGCGTTTTATTGTAAACCGGGAAACCAATGCAGACCGCTACCGGCATACGTTTCAAATAGCCAACTCTCAGCTGAAAAGACTCGAAGAAATGCATATTCTGGCCCGGCAAATACCGATCAGGGTTCCCCAGGCTTCTCCCCTGGTCCGCCTGTTCCGCATCGTGCAAAGGATGCAATATCGAAGAGTTACCGGAAGAAAAAATCACAACCAGATGGTGGAGCAGTTAATGGAAAAAATGGGGAAAAGTTTTGAGCTGATGGATCTACCCAAAACAAGAGAAGAATTCATCAGCCGCGCCTCTCTCTTTCACCTTTTTCAGGAGATCAAACGCTACTATAAACGAATGCAAAAGATGCCCCCGGCAGTCCTGTCAAAAAAAGGACAGGCTCAAAAAGATAAATTGGCAGCGGAATCTTTAAATTAACCGACCCAGCATTTTCCGCGCCGCGTGAAGGGCTTTGCCCCGGTGGCTAACCTTGTTCTTTTTATCCCGAGACATTTGGGCAAAGGTAAGTCCGACCGGTTCATAAATAAAAAGCGGATCGTATCCAAAACCGTCCTGACCCCTGGGGCTTTCCGCTATCTTTCCCGGGCAGCTTCCCTCAACAATCTCAGTTTTTCTTCCCGGCAGGGCTGCTGCAATAGCACACTTAAACCGGGCACTGCGCTTCTCCGGGGGAACAGGTTTTAGCTCTTCCAGCAAAAGCCGGTTGTTTGCCGCGGCATCTCCATCTTTTCCCGCATAACGGGCTGACCAGACTCCCGGCCGCCCCTCCAGAGCATCTACTTCAAGGCCTGAGTCGTCAGCTAGGGCCACCTCACCGCTATGATGGCTTACAGCCTCTGCTTTTTTAGCGGCATTACCGGCAAAAGTGGGTTGATCTTCTTCAGGCATGATTAAATCAGGATATTCCTGCAGGGTCAATATTTCAACCGGTAGATCTTGTAATAACTCTTTAATTTCTGCCACCTTGTCCAGGTTGTTTGTAGCAAGGACCAGTTTTTTCAAGGCTATGCACTCCCTTCAGCTGTAATCAGCAAATTCTTGAAGCAGAGCATCAAGGTCAGGGCCGAGCGCTTCTTTTTGACAAACACTGATCTTCTGCACCCCTGCTGCTGCCATATCGAGAAGCTGTTCCAACTGTTCCCGGCTAAACGGTTTACCTTCCGCAGATCCCTGAATTTCCACCAGTTCACCTGAGGCTGTCATCACAATATTCATATCAACTGCAGCTGCAGAATCCTCTTCAAAAGTAAGATCAAAAACAACTTGCTCATCAAGGAGCCCGACACTAACTGCTGAAAGGTAACCCCTGACCGGCAATTTATCAAGCTTATTATTTTGCCTGAGATAATCCAGAGCTTCAATCAATGCCACAAAAGCTCCACTGATAGCCGCCGTGCGTGTTCCTCCATCGGCGTGGATTACGTCGCAATCGATCTTGATAGTTCGATGACCAAGCAGTTGAAGATCGGTTACTGCCCGCAGAGAACGACCAATTAAACGCTGTATTTCAAGACTGCGGGCGTTAACCCCTCCCCTTTCCCTGTTCACGCGGACTTCTGTAGAGCGAGGGAGCATAGCATATTCTGCCGTCACCCAACCCTGCCCCTGTCCATTGAGAAATGGGGGGACCTTTTCTTCTACCGAAGCAGTGCAAAGCACTATCGTATCACCAAGCGTGATCAAAGCCGAGCCTTCCGGATACTTCAAATAGGAGCGAACGATACTAATCGGCCGCAATTCATTATTATTTCTACCATCAGTTCGCATCATATACTTCCTTTCTGGTTTTGTTCCAACCGATCTTACATTATAATGTTTTCAAACAATATTAATCCTAAATTATCTATTCCCCGTCATAGTTTTTTTTCCTTCTTCTGTCCCGGGCTAGAGGAAAAAGGACTAAAAAAAAAGAATATGTATTGATAGCCTAAAAGAATGATCCAATTTTAAAGGCAGCCTAATAGAAACTTAGAAGAAAACTCAATCAAGGAGGCTCAATAATGGATACCAACTACATTCTCTTAGCGATTATCATTTTCGTTATCGCTTTTATTATTTATACCTACAATCGCCTGGTTAGCTTACGCAACATGGCGGATACAGCATATTCAAATATCGATACCCTTCTTCAAAAACGCTTTGATCTGGTTCCCAATTTAGTGAATACTGTGAAGGGATATATGCAGCACGAACAAGAAGTCCTCGAAACGGTTACCAGGGCCAGGACAGATTGGTTAAACGCTTCAACGATACAGGAAAACGCCGGAGCTGATGATACAGCAGAAAAAGCAATCAAGAGTATTTTTGCCGTATCAGAGAATTATCCGGAATTGAAAGCCAATCAGAACTTTTTGATGCTGCAGGAAGAACTGGCGGGTATTGAAAACAAAATTGCCTATGCCAGGCAGCGCTATAATCGCACGGTAATGGTGCTAAATATGGTAATCCAGCGCTTTCCGAGTAATCTGCTGGCCCGGCTTTTTAATTTTAAGACCCGGGAATACTTCGCAGTCGAATCAGAGCGAGCCAGGGAAGTTCCTGAAGTCAATATGCAAGATAGATAAATATATCGAGCAAGGTGGTGGAAGTAGGCTATGGACCCAATATACGGCAGGATAGCATCTAACAAACGGCGAACTTTCTTTCTGTTTTTCCTGTATGCCTTACTCTTTGGTGGAATTGGTTATTTGATTGGCATTTATATCGGCGAACCAATTGCCGGGATTATCCTGGCCGGTGTAATCTTTGTTATCCTGTTTCTGATCAGCTATTTCAGCGGACAGGGAGTGGTTACCAGAATGGCCGGGGCACGTGAAGTGAGTAAAAAAGATGAGCCGTACCTCTACAATACAGTGGAAGCGCTGAGTATTGCTGCCGGCAAACCAACCCCGAAAGTCTATGTCATTGAAACTGATGTGCCTAATGCATTTGCGGCAGGTCGTAATCCGGAGCACGCGGTGATTGCCGTAACCCGGGGGTTATTAGACCGCCTGGACCGGCAGGAATTAGAAGGGGTGATCGCTCATGAAATGGCCCATATCAATAATTACGATGTTTTATTGGCTACGGTTGCTATCGTGCTGGCCGGCACGATCATTTTCGTCAGCGTGATGGCCCGGCGGATGATGTTGTTCGGTGGAATGCGGCGCGGCAGACAGGGTGGCGGGAAAGGCCAGCTGATCATGATTGTTATTTTGCTTGTTCTGGCAGTCCTGGCCCCGATATTTGCTCAGCTGCTCAAGTTCGCCATATCCAGGCAAAGGGAATATCTGGCTGATGCAACAGCTGCTGATTTTACCGGCTATCCTGAGGGCCTGGCCAGCGCATTAGAAAAAATCACCAACCAACAGGTTAAGGACAGCCCCATAGACAACCAGGCCATAGAAGGCCTCTATATTGTCAACCCATCTCTCGGGGCCAGATCATCAAACCGCTCCAGCGCCCTGTTTTCCAGCCACCCTCCGGCTGATGAAAGAGTTAAGCGATTACGGGCAATGTAAGGTTATTGGAAGATAAGGGAATTAGCAGCCTGCTTATAAACGGGAAAATTGATGTAGGTAACCTTAACCAGAAGATGAAGGGGTTAACGGGAATAAGCATAATTTATGGAGATAACTTAAGGCCCAGGTAAGAATGAGTTTTCGTTTAAAGCTGAACCTGATAGGCTTTAATCTCTCTCTGGAGCATCTTATAGCCGACTTCTTCAAAGGGGTGAGGGTTACCGCTAACAAAGAACCGGTAGCGGGTCTTTCCGCTGTTGAGAGGGTTTTGCTGGCCGGATGCGATCAGATTACCTTCGACTTCAGTAACAATTTCTTCAGCAGAGTTAACTAACTTAACCTGCGGTCCAGTTACTTCCTGGATCAGATCAACCATTAAAGGATAATGAGTACAGCCAAGAATGAGGGTATCAATATTTTCATCCGACAGAGGATCAAGATATTCGTGGGCGACTTTGCGTGCTTCGGGAGTGTCCACCAGGTTATTTTCTACCAGTAGGACAAAGAGCGGACAAGCTCTAGAAACTATGTGCAGTGAACCATTGTTCTTCTTAAGAGTCTTTTCATACTCAGAACTGCCGATAGTTCCGGCCGTCCCGATCACCCCAATCCGGTTGTTCTGACTGTAAGCCAGAGCTGCCCGCACTCCCGGTTCAATCACCCCGAGGACCGGCTGCTCACATACCTGCTGATAATAAGACAACCCTGCCGCAGTGGCCGAGTTGCAAGCAACTACAATTAATTTAACTTCCTGGTGCTGTAAAAATTCGATCATTTCAAAGGTAAAACGGCGCACTTCTTCATTGGGCCGCGGACCGTAAGGCATGCGGGCCGTATCGCCAAAATAGACGATGCTTTCATGGGGCAGGCATCGACTGATCTCCTTAACCACTGTCAACCCGCCCACTCCTGAATCAATAACACCGATCGCTTTGTGGGAATTAATTAATTTTTCCTTGTTTAAACTGTTCATCTTTATTTCGCCTTCATCCTTGCAAAATAACCACCCATAATTTTACGGGTATCAAAAACTGATATTACCGCAGCTGGATCAATCTTATGCACTTTTTTTAGGAAAGTGGGCAATTCACGCCGCTTAAGCAAAACCTGCAGGGTACTGTGCGGGCCTTCCTTGCCATAACAGGGCATACTGGTCACACCGTAACCCTCTTCCCGTAAGTATTCTTCAAGGGCTCCGCTGTTCTGAACAGTGATAATTTGAGCATTTACATATCCGAGCGCAATCATATCTTCAATTTTACTGCCTACCAGGTTGCCGGTAGCAAAACCAAGTCCGTAAACCAGAATATTGCTCCACTGGTCTATATTGGCAAGAACAGCGCCCAGCGCTGCCACGAAAATAATTGACTCAAAAAAGCCAATTAGAGCAGCTGTTCCACTGTTTCCCCTGGTCAAGTATATAATACGGACGGTGCCTAAACTTACGTGGGTAATTTTGGCCGCAAATATACCCAGGAAGGTTAATAATACTCCGGTTTCCAACACTTAATAAAATCCTCCTATCACACTTAAAAAGTATGATTTTTAAAGTTTATTTTTTCTAATTGCAAGGCTCATTCTAACAATCGCCTTGACTACTGTCAATCATAATAAATTTAACCTGTGAAGTATAGTGCAGATCGAAAGAACCTTAAACATATAATTGCGCAAACAGAACAACACTGCGGCGTGATAATCCCCACCGCAGCCAGATAATTCGGTAGTTATTCATTTTTAATAAATCTGTGTGAACTCATTTTTTAGATCAAGTTTTTTTCCTAATCACTACTAAAAGCAAGCGCTGCATTCTCACCGCATAGAACTCATTTTTGCTGAACGTGTGGCAATAATCTCCAGGGCATGCCGGTTTTTAACTCTGATCAGGGTCCCTTTCATACCAAGCGATCTTGATTCAATGATTCCCGCGCTTTCAAACTTACGCAGCGCATTAACGATAACGGAGCGGGTAATACCAAGCCCGTCTGCAATCTTGCTTGCGACAACAATGCTTTCATTGTTGGTGATTGTCTTTAATATTTCATTGATTGCCTCTACTTCTGAATAAGAAAGGCTATCAAAGGCTCCTTCGGCCAATTTTTTATTCCTGGCATCTTCTTCTTCCTGATCAACTGTCTCCTGTTTTAGAACCATGCCAACCATAGATGCCCCTATTTCTGCAAGAATTAATTGATCCTGATCTAAACTGTGACCTATTTGGAATAAAAGTAAAGCAGCTAATTGTTTGCCACTGCTGTGAATCGGAACAATTGTATACTTTGCGGTTTTCTTCGCAACCGCAGTTTGACCGGCCTGCTTATCTCCCTGGGCAGGATAAGGCTCGTTAAACAAAGTCTCTTCCTGATGAATCAAAGACATTAAACCGGCATTACTGGTCACAGATCCTTCTTCAATTAAGCCCTCGAGTTCTTCGGCTGACTTACCTTCGCCTGGCTGACTGGCCAAAACAGCTCCGTCGTTTGCTATAACTAAAACAGCGGAACCTGTTGCCTTGGCTATTTCACCGGCACCTTCTTTAAGGGCAGAATCCTGATGAG
>PWEB01000201.1 GCA_003553305.1 Syntrophomonadaceae bacterium | reverse complement strand
TGCCCGGGCAAATGATATAATGAAATAAATTACCTTGTTCATCCTGTAAATCACCCAACCACCGGCCCGGATCGTTTATTAAAAAAAAGGAGTTGATCTTATGGAACAGCTGCATGAAAAATTAAAAGAGGTAGCTGAATTGCTTACAGAAAGCAATAATACTGTCAAACCCCTACAGCTTATGACCAGCGGGCTAAAGTGGTGATCAATGATAATCCTAAAAAGATGATGAAACTTTTACTCGAAGAGTTAAATAACCGTAAAAGCTGATCCAGGCCTGGAAGTTTTGGCTCTTTAAACTTTACTTTCTTGTCATATACACCGCTTTCGTTAACTGATCGGCCGGCCGGTTAAGAATCGGGGGATGTTTATAAATGTGTCAGTACTGGCACCAGCACGTCGAGAGGAAAAAATGGCACCTCAAGGCCGAAAAAAACCTCATTAGAAAAGCAGCTGAAGAAGATTATGCTTTCTTAAGGGAGATGCTGTATGAATAAATCCATATCCCCCTCGGAAGCTAATAAGCCCCCCTTACATTATTTAACTGCCAGAGCTTGAACTGTTTCAAGAGCAGGAAAACGATTATTTAATGGTAAAGATAATTAATCAGTCCAAATAATAAGCTTATTAATATGAGCAGAAAAAGGGTCAGGTCTTGAGTGCGCCAAGCGAAGCTTCGCAGTTCTTGCCGGTGAGAGTCCGGACCCCAGGGGGGAGACGGCAGAGTGTGATAAGTTTCATTGAAATCAACCATACAAGCTGGCTAAGTCTTCCCTGACCCCTATGATTAAATCAGATGTTATCAAGAAAATCTAACAACAGCCTGTTTGTCCTGTCAAGAAGAATAGAGCAAGTTGAAAGGAGGAAAAGGTTATGGCCATAGATCTAAAAGAGATTGCAAATTTGGTTCCGCAGCTATAACGTAATAATTTGATACCCTTCATTTATGTACAAGGCCATAGAGGGATGGCCGCTCATATCATCTTTGAGAGGGATTCCAACTGTTTCATTATATTCAAGCACACCCATTTTCGCAGAACAGGCTTTGCAGATACCATCTATAATTCCTTTGTCCCTGGCATCCTTATACAAGTGATTATTTGAGGTTTCCATTTCCTCAACCAGTTTCACCGCTTCACCTTCGATAATAACCTTAGCATCCATGCCTTTACCATGCATGTCTAGAGCATTTAAAAGCACATGCATGAAGCATACCGGATTTCCCTTAAAAGCAAAAATAACAAACTTATTCACTATAACCATCCTTTCAATTACTGAGCTAAATACCTGATCAAGCTATAACCTCCGAATACTGCTGCCAGCAGTATATACATGAGCAGTCAGGGGGATATTCGCCTGTACCACGGTTCTTTTTTCATTTCCATATTAATTATTCCTCCCAGCTGTTTAAGAATAGTTTACCATAAAAGAGATTTAAATAACAGATTATTATGGTTATTAAGTATAGATCTTAAAAACTATAACCTGCCAGAGTTGAATCCGTTAACTGACCCTTTTAACGTGCTAAGGAAAAAGTAATAATTCAAAACCTGACTCCGAAGCATGACACCAAAGTATGGTCACTTAATTACAGCACGTGCCCTGCGTAGTATAATTTTTCTAACCCTGAAAGGAATAAAGTTAATGCGGCGCGACTCATTGAAAGTTCTTATTAAGCGCTTGGAAAATGAAGGTTTGTATTTTGCCCGAGTGAAAGATTCTCATCATCAGTTTAAAAATCTTAAAAGAGCAGGCAGAGTTACTGTACCGCATCCGAAAGGAAATATTTATGGAGATACTCTAAGAAGCATTTAGAGGCAAGCAAGATGGAAATAGTATAAAATTGACAATAAATTATCGAGGTGGAAAACATGGCTGATCGTTATATTTACCAGGCAATTATCTGACCACCAGAACAGGATGGGTGGGGATACTGTGTCGTTTTTCCAGATCTTGAGGTTGTGCTGCCCAGGGTGAGACGCTGCAGGAAGCTTTAGATATGGCTGAAAAGCTATTAGAGCTTACCACCTACAGCTTGGAAATGAATGGAGAACCAATTCCAAAAGCTTCTTCTCCGGTAAATATAAGAATGGATAAACAAGATTCTTTTGTGACGCTGATATCAGTTAATATGCCATTGGTGCTCCTGAGCAGGTCCTGGTGCTGCCGGGCATAATATTATATAGCTTGTGGAGAATAACCAACCCCGGGCATTAGAAGACTGACTCCGATAGTGGCAAAGGTGATCAAAACTGGCAGGTCCCAGGCTATCAGATGCCATTTGTTTATATTTGTGTTGACCCCGTAAGTTTTCAAGAGCAGCCCAGCTAATCAGAAGTGTAAGGCTTACAAAAATTAGTATATTTTTCCTGTCCATATTTTTTGTAGTTCCTTTCTTCTTTATCACTAAGGTTTTGTAAGGATTTTTAAGCTGTGTAGATTATATCAGAGAAAAATAGTTATGAAATCTGCCTGAAGCCAAATCAGTCTAATTGAAAAGGAATGTTGCAATAATTGTGAGGCCGACCATAATAACATTGCTTATACTGTGCATGATCATGGGGTAAAAGACGCTCCCGGTTTTTTCATAGCAATCACCATAAAAGATTCCTAATATAATTGAAAGGATTACCTGGGAAAGGTTGTAATTGAGAGTAAGAGGGTTAAAAGAAAAACCGACATGGGCCAGGCCAAAAATAATTGCCGCTATAATATTGGCATAACTGATTTTCCCCTTTAAAAAGCGGTCCCTGATAAAAAGGGTTAGCATAGTGATGGCAAAAGCTCTGAAAATGAGCTCTTCTGAGGGGCCGGACAACAAAAGCTGAAAGCTCATTTGCCCAAAGATGTTGGCGGCAGTTAGAGGGTAGGGAAACACTTGAAATGAACCGGCTAAAATCGCAAGTATATGGCTGACTAATGAACCTGCACCAAAAATAAGGGTAAACGATAAAAGATATTTTCTGCCAACTTCTTTATTCCCCCACTTAAAACCGAAATCGAGGGGTTTGAATTTGGTTATAACAACGATTAATAAGATGAAAATGAGAGCCTGGACAATATGATGCACCGATATCCAGGCAAATGATCCGTCCGGATCAACGGCATGATAGTTAAACAGGTCGGCAATGGCACCGGATAGCTTGGGTACACCAAGTAATAGTACTGCCAGGAAAAAGATCCAAAGACATTTTTGCAAGGCTTTGTTCATTGCTTGTTCTCCAATTATTCTTAACTGTTTATTATTTAATCCTAAATCCTTGGAACTCACCGGTGGGCTCTTCCCATTTTTCCCGTACTTCCTCAACCCGGGCTGAAGGAGGGCCTTTTTTACACCACTGTATATATTGATTTAATGTTTCTTCTTCACCTTCTGCCACGGTTTCTACTGTTCCATCAGGCATGTTTTTAACCCAGCCGGCCAGTCCCAGTTCATGAACTTTGCGCCGAGCCCCAGTCCTATAATTAACTTCCTGGACCAGGCCATAAATTTTAAGATGAAGTCGTTTCATAGCTGTTACAACTCCTTTCCTTTCTAAGGATTGCCCGGTTTGGCCCCGCCTCGTGGAAATACCATTTTAGTCTTATCAGCTCTAAACTCTATTAATCCGCAATTGCCTGATCAATTAAATCAGTACTTGTTTCTGCAATCAGTTCAGGCAGATCCAAATGAAGATAGTGGCCTGCCTCTAAAATGTAATCCTCTCCACCAGTGTTTTTCGCGTAAGCACTCAAGATATCCTGCCAATTCTCTTCTCCTTCAGCGGAGATGAAAGCATGGAAAGGCACCCCAGGTTTTCCCTGTTCTAAAACCAGTTGAGCATTGGCCGGTAACTTGTCAGCTTCCTCCCACATATTATCAGTTAAGGTCCGCCGGAAAAAAATAGAACAGGCAATTTCAATTTCTTCTTCGGTCAAATGCCCTTTTCGTATAGCTTCAAAATTATCGCGGCATACATCAGGCTGCTGCCGCATGAGCCCGCTACGTGCCAGTAAGCTTATCATCCGGGACAGGGTTGGTTCTTCCTCGGTTTGTTCCTGGTACTGTGGGACAAGGGGGTCCAGGCCAATAATCGCAATAATTTCTTTCGGGTAAAGGTTGGCCCAGTAAATTGCCTCAAATCCAGCCATAGAATGGGGAAGCAAAACATAAGGGGGGCTTTCTCCTGCGATTTGCAATGCAGCCCGGGTTTCTTCTAAAACAGTATCAATGTCTCTGGGGCTTGCAGTAATGTCGCTCCAGCCATAGCCGGCTCTTTCAACTACCGCAATGCGGTAATCATCTGTTAAGTGGTCGTAGAGTGCCTTAAAGTCATATACCGGTGAGCTGGTGCCAAGCCCCGCCATGAAAACAAGGGTTTGATCTCCTTCGCCTGAAGAATAAACATGCAAATGGCTCCCATCATCATTGACATCAACAAAGGCTCCCGGCGCCGGGTATTTTTGTTTTTCCTGTTCCACTAGTTCCCGGTGCTCAAAATAGCTGCCCAAAACTACAAACGCTATACCGGCAATTACCAGAAGGGGTATACCGATCAGGATATACTTCAGCACTTTTTTCATCTGTTATCTCCTTTCTTATTTTTAGTTGCTATCATGAAGGCAGCGGTAACCTCACGGTAGTACATTTTAACAATGATGAGGCGAGAATTCCAGCTTAGATAATTTTGGCAAAATTTTCCCGGCTGAAGGATCCACGCCTCTTGCTTAAAATAGCCTAATTTTGCATCATTATTGGACACCGCGAGTTTGTTGGTTTCGATTGGTTTTACCCTGCCGAATTTGATCCGGAAAGCTTATCCCGGCAACTGTCACTGATTAAGCCATAGCTTGTTTATTGTCTAAAAAACTCTTTCTGCATCAGCTCTTCCGGTCTGCCGAAAAAGAAAATTGCCAGGTTGATAGCTACTAAAACCAGGCAGCCGGGCAATCCCATCACGCCGGTGAGCAGTGGTGCCGCCTCCGTAACAGGCATAATCGAAAGTCCGGCTACAGCATTTATTGAACCGTGCAAGATTGCTGCGGCGATAACGTTGTTTGCTTTTATGGTAATATAACTGAATATCGGGGAAAGCAGAATACACCACAATGTCATCACAAAGACACCTGGAACTTCATAGCCCGGGTAATTATGGCCCATTAAAATTAGGGGCGCATGCCAGATGCCCCAGATAAAGCCGATAAACAGAGCAGACTTCCAGAACCCGGCAGAGGCTGTTTCTTTTAACAGGAAACCTCTCCAGCCAAGCTCTTCACCAAAAGCGAAAATAGCATTGATCGTAGGGCCTGCTATAATACCTTGTAAAAGCATCAGCCAGAACATAACAACGGGTGAAAAGGGTAGTTCTTCTATCATTTCTTCTGTTATGAAATCGCCAAGGTACTCAGTTATACCGATCATTTCAGGAGAATAGCTTACCCCGGGCATAAGCAGGTTGACCCCGATAGTGGCAAAAGTGATCAAAACCGGCAGCAACCATGCTACCAGGAACCACTTATTGATATTTGTATTGACTCCGTATGTTTTTAAAACCGGCTGCTTGTAAATATACTTTTGCACAATAACTGTGCCGACCAGGGGAAAGAACATATAAACCCCGGCAAAAACGGTGGCGTAAAGAGTGCCCCATTCTGCGCCGGCGAGGTAATACAGGCCTGCTGCAGCCCAGCTAATCAGAAGAGTAATGCTTACAAATAAAAATATTTTTTTCCTGTTCATATCTACTAAGCCCCTTTACCTGTATATTCGATATTGCCGAAATTATTCAGAAAATCTCGAGGTACAATGATAATAATTATTATTTCTGCTTAAGCTCATCTTTGCCGGCCTTGCCGGACATATGCTCGATTTCAATTTCAACGATGCCGGTTCTGTGGAGCTCATTTTCGATCTTTTCTTGCCCCTTCCTGATATGATTGGGAGTATATTTTTCAATCAACCACTGCAGAGCTTTTCTTTTTTCGCTTTCATCAGTCACTATCCTTGCTTTGCCGAAAGCGATTACACTGCGGTAGAGGGTGGTAAATAGTTCTTCGCTAATCTCATCTTTGTCGATTACCGTAAAGGAAACCCGGTTATTTTCTTTGATCCCGTCTATTTTCTGCCCTTCCCTGGCGCAGTGGAAATAGATCTTGTTGTTTCTATAAGCATAATTTAGGGGTACGGTGTACGGATAATCGTTGTTGCCGCAGATACCGAGCCCCCCGGTTTTACCTCTACTCAAGATAGCCTCGGTTTCTTCTTTCGAGAGCAACTGCTTTTTTCTTTTCATCTCCCAGAACATCATTTACCTCTCCTCTCTCCAATCTAAATATTAATCCTGTTGCTTGATCATATCATTTAAAACCCATTGTATTCACATTAATTTTGGGACCCAATGAAAATATTTTATGATGCCAAATCCGCTTCCTCTGCAATTAGCCGTTAAAATAAACCCGAGGAACCTGGCTTTTATTTCCAGTTTTTTTCAGGTCTCTCTTTTATGGCTTGAATCCAGGCCAGATCTTTCTTTAAATGAGGATGTCCCCGATAGTTTAGTTTTATGAGCTGAAGGTAGGGGGGGTTCCTCTATAATTGTTTGACGCGATCTTACGTCCCCCTGTCTTTAATAAATATCAAGTGCTCAGTATAAAATTATCTATATTGTAATATATATATATTACATAATGCCAAACATATATTACATAAGCAGAAAAGCTCAGGTTAACAGATTCAAATATCACCAATAAAACTTTGAAGAGTTAGGATCTGTTCAGGGAAAATTTCAGCGATCTTTGATCAGCAGTAACTAGCTTAGCACTAAGATCTTTAGTTAAAGCAATAAATTCACAGTCATAAGCAGATAAATTGTTTTTCTCGGTTCTGTGAGTGCGCAGGGGTGAAATTCCTCTGCGCTACTCGACCTCTTGTGTCGTTAGACAGAAGAAGAGGTCGAGTAGTTGTGAAATCCTTTAGGAAAGAACTGTAGTTTTCTTATTCTAATACCGATAGCCAAAGTTTTTCAGACTCTGTCACCAGTTTTGAAACCAGCTTTATGAATGGCTCATAATTCATGGCTGTATGTGCTAAATCAAGAACATCATAGTACTCTGCCCG
>PWEB01000268.1 GCA_003553305.1 Syntrophomonadaceae bacterium | reverse complement strand
TTTCACTGCTTACGTCTGTCCTTACCTGGCTTTGCTGCCTGAATTAGCCCGGACTACTAAAGACCGGGTTGATCTGGCTACATTCAGGGCTGTTTTTATGCTGCTTGGAGTCGGCGCTGCCCTGATTGGGTCCGGCATATTAATCGGGATCCTCGGCTTTCACGGAATGGTCTGGGCGATGGCCGCTATTGGATTTATCCTCCTCTACCTGCCATTGCTAATCAGGGAAAGAGATTATGCAGAGGCAAAACCTGCATCCCTTGGCCTTGTTGATGCAATCAAAACTACTTTTAAGAATAAGGCTTTTGTAATCTACCTGGTCGGCAATGTCACTTTTTGGCTCGGCTTTAATATTATCACCCTCAATCTCCCCCTATATGTGACGGTCCTGCTCAGAGGTACCGAAGGCGAAACCTCTATCTATTTCGGCCTGGCCTTTGTGATTGCGCTGATCTTTTTCCCTGTAGTAAATATATTGTCTAAACGGATTGGCTTAAAAGCGGTCATGATGTTTGCCCTGGTCACCTTTATGGTTTTGCTGCCCCTCTTCTTTTACCTCGGCCAACCTGTGCTTGGGATGAACCCGCCGGTATTCGGCTATATTTTGATGGGCTTGGCCGGGCTACC
The DNA here is from genome assembly GCA_003553305.1 of Syntrophomonadaceae bacterium. Taxonomy (GTDB): domain Bacteria; phylum Bacillota; class Dethiobacteria; order DTU022; family DTU022; genus B1SED10-74M. The sequence continues at coordinate 6,548 of PWEB01000268.1, read as the reverse complement.
GCTGGCAGTCATCTTTATTGTTCCTGATGCTATTGTGGCCGTTGTTTCCGATCTGGAAGTAAAACTATCAGGCCAGCACCGCGAAGCAATGTATTTCGGAGCGCAGGGCTTCATCCTTAAACTGGCCATGGGCCTTTCAACTATCATTACAGGAGCGCTGGTGGAACTCTTTGGCAGCACAATTGATCAGCCGCTCGGGATCCAGTTAACCGGTCCGGTTTCAGCGCTTTTTATCCTGGCCGGAGTTATAGTATTCGCCCGTTACCCCGAAAAAGAGGTTCAGGAGTCCCAGCGGGAAATAGCCTCAGAAAAGGAATAATAAACTGGTGAGGTGAGAGAAATGTCTGAAAACCCTGCTTTAGAAAGAGCCCGCAAGTATCTGGAAAAATATGACCTGGAGCTGGTCCCGGCCGAGCACAAAAAAACAACTAAAACCTCGGCTGAAGCAGCGGAGGCGCTGAATGTTGAACTGGGACAAATTGCCAAGTCAATTCTATTCCGCTGCGGAGATCAATACGGCTTATTTGTCGCTGCCGGGGATGTTAAAATTTGGGATAAAAAAGTGAAAGCTCTGCTCGGCGGAGGAAAAGTAAAGATGGCTAAGCCTGAAGAAGTTGAAAAGGTGACCGGTTACAAGGTCGGCGGGGTGTGTCCTTTTGATATCGACGAAAGGGTCCCTATTTTCCTTGATCAATCGATGCAGCGCTTCGATATGGTCTATACTTCCGCAGGAACCCCCTATTCCCTGCTGCCGATATCCTTTGATCAACTGAAGGAAGTAACCGGCGGTGTTATAGTAGACATTGAGAAGGATCCGCACTAAAAAAAGAACAAAAAACCCTTTTCGATTATGGTTAGGCTGCAGTTAATAAGAGAACCGAAAATTCGGTTTCCAGGGTATACCGGCAGATCTTCGAAAATACCGTTATCATGGGATCCACCATGCTAATGATCCTTACCTTCATATATTTCCGGAAAGTAACGCTTATATAACTGCTGATTGCTGTCCCGCCAGGGATGGTTACTGCGCAGTTGATTCAGTGCTTCGAGGTTAAGGATAGCTAAGGCAATCGCCTCCCGGTCAAAAGGTTCGACTTCGGCTAAAACCCCGTTTTGGCCAGGAGTGATTTCAAGAGGAGCAAAAATACCGGCCCGGCCGGTAAAGGTAAATCCTGCAACACTGCCAACCAGTGCACTCTTAATACCATATACCTGGCTTTCCTGCACCCGCGGCCAGATGCCGCGTAAGGCAAGCCAGTAATTATATTCCTCAAGATTGGCGATCGGAAGGAGCACTATTTCAGCTCCGCTCTTCTCCAGGATCCGGAATGTCTCATAATAAGTGGCATCCATACAAACCGGCATGGCCAGGCAGCCCAGTGGTGTTTCATAAACATTAAAAGAAGCGGCTTTTTTTAGATTCCACTCTGCTTCCATGGGCAGAAGATGAACTTTGTCCTGACTGCCGATTAAATCGCCGGACGGCCCGTAAAGAAGGGCCCGGTTAACGATCTCTCCCTTCTCTTCCAGGGCATAGCTCCCGGCCATTATATGCAAACCGTAAGCAGAAGCAAACTGAGAAAATATAGTATGAACCAGCGGTTTGACTGCCGGACTTATATAGCGGAACAGGTCAGCCAGGCTGAGATCGTCACCTTTGCCCTGAACGGATGCTCCTCCCTTTCCTTCTTTTCCTGCCTTTGCTTCTTTCTCCCTTAAGTCTTCTTTCTCCATTTTCTCTATGCCGGGCAGCATTCCGAAAAGAGCGAGGTTATTATATTCGGGAAAGACGATCAGCTGTGCACCCTGATCCGCTGCCTCTCTGACCAGGCGATGCATTTCATCGGCATACTGCAGCGGGTTTTTAAAAAGTTTAAGTTCAATCTGCAGAGCAGCAACCTTAATCTGACGCCGGCCTGCCGGTTCAGGCTGCCTGGAATGGGGAAGGACGGAGCGAAGATGCTTAGTTACCCGGGAGGGACGGCAGGACCATATCATATAGCGCTGAAATAGTTTTTCTTTCCAACCCTTTAAGGACAATCAATCAACTCCTCTGCAGTAAGAATCATTGGACTACCTATTTCTACTACCCTGTAAGGCAGAGTAGGCATGCGGGCTTAGCATGCGGAGCAAAGGGTAGTTCTTTTTTAGGGATTGACGGGCTGGTTCGTCGAGTTCAGCAGTAACAATAGAACTTTCCGGGTAACCGCGGGCGATGTAGCCACTCTGACCGGGGGTTATTTCACAGGGTCCAATAACTGCAGGAGATGCGCCAAGGATCTTTCCGGCGATAATAGCGCTGAGCTGTGCTTCGACAGCCCAGCACTGGTTCTGCTGAACCTGGGCCCACATCCCTGCTGCCTGGGGCCAGCAGTTTAAACCGCTTTTGAGGGCACCGCTGTGCAGCAAAAGGTCTGCTCCACATAGAGAGAAGATGCGGCCTACCTCCGGATGCCGGGCATCATTGCCAACAACCAGACCAACCTGCAGGTCTCCTGCAGTAAAGGTATTCAGTTCTTCACCCCTGCTGAAACCGAGTTCCCGCTCGTCATGGGTCAGGTGAGTTTGCCTTTGGCGGCCGCATATTTTCCCGTCCGGATTAAAACAGTAAGCGGTTTGATAGAAACAATCTGCAGGACTGCCATCGTTTTTTCCGATCGGCTTTTCCACAGTGGTGCCGCAAACTAGATATATGCCGAATTCAGCTGCCAGGGAGCTATGCAGGTTTAAAAACAGGTTATGCCAGTCCTCGTTTTGGACCAAATATCCGCGCATAACACTATCAAAATCGTTATAATTAGTGATAGCACCGGTTTCCAGGCCGAGAAGTAAAGCACTGTAAGCCGGTAAAACAACAAGATCAATACCACTGCCTTTTAACAAATAATCAAGGCCTGATTGATATTGATCTATGCTTTTTAATTTAATTCCAGCCAGCGTAAGAGCAGCAACTCTCATAAAAAAGCCTCCAAAATATCCGGAACTTTATTTAATCAATTTGACCAGAGCTTCTGTCATATCACTGGTTCCAACAGCGCCACCGAGATCGGGGGTAACATTTTTACCTTCCTTAATTAAGGCGGCCAGGGCACTTTCAATGCGCCGGGCGGCTTCATTTTCACCGAGGTAGCCAAGCATTAATACTGCAGCCATGATCATCGCTGACGGGTTAGCCCGGTTCTGACCGGCATATTTGGGAGCACTGCCGTGGACCGGTTCAAACAGGGCGGCATGATCGCCAATATTAGCACCCGGGACCAGGCCAAGGCCTCCGACCAATCCGGCACAGAGATCGGACAAGATATCACCATAAAGGTTAGGCATAACCATAACATCATAATCCCATGGTTTTTGAACCAGCTGCATGGCCATGTTATCAACGATACGATCTTCAAACTCAATCTGGGGGTACTGTTCAGCTACATTGCGCGCTGCCTCTAAAAAAAGGCCATCCGATAATTTAAGGATATTTGCTTTATGCACAGCAGTTACCTTTTTCCGGCCGGCATCAATGGCATATTTAAAAGCAAAGTGCACGATACGCTCTGAGGCTTTGCGGGTAATAATTTTAATACTTTCTGCTGCATCTTCACCGACCATATGCTCAACACCGGAATAGAGATCTTCTGTGTTTTCCCGGACCACAATCAGGTCAATACCCTCATATCGTGAGATGATCCCGGGGAAGGTTTTAGAGGGACGCAGGTTCACATATAAATCGAGTTCCATACGCAGAGCGACGCTAATGCTGCGGTAACCGGAGCCGACCAGGGTGGTCAGCGGAGCCTTCAGACCGACTCCTGTTTTTTTGAGTGAGGCAACAACATCTTCAGGTAATGGTGTGCCAAATTTTTCAAGCGCCCCTTCACCGGCCCTTACTTCCTCCCACTTTATTTTAACCCCGGATGCTTCAACTACCTCTAATGTAGCTGCTGTAATTTCCGGGCCTATGCCATCTCCATTAATTAGGGTTACTGTGTGCATAAATATCCTCCTTCATGTTCATTATTTAGCGTTTAAAAGATTCCCAGAACCGATCCACCTGGCACGCAGTCTCAGCCAGCATACCCCTGTTATCAATTATAACATCAGCATCCTTTTTTTTATCCTCCAAGGGCTTTTGAGCTTTCAGACGGGTTTCCGCCTCTACCCGGCTGATCCCGTCTCTTTGCTGCAGACGCATGATTTGAGTTTCCCGAGGCACATAAACCAGGATGATCATATCAACCATCTTTTGCATGCCGGCTTCCACTAAGAGGGGAATATCGTAAACAAGCACTGCTTCGGGATCTTTTTCTTTAATCTCCTCCGACAGCTTGATAAAGTGTTCTCCAACCCAGGGATGGACTATTTTATTAAGTTGTTCAAGTTTCTGCTTGTCATTAAAAACCAGGTTACCAAGGGTGGCCCGATCTATACTTCGGTCGGGCAGCAGGATTGATTGACCCAGCCAATTAACAATTTCCTGCCATGCCGGTTGACCGGGCTCAACGGCTTCCCGGGCCAGTTGATCCGCATCAAGCAGGTAAGCGCCTTTTTCCTGAAGCATTTTTGCAACGGTGCTTTTGCCTGAAGCGATCCCGCCGGTTAAACCGATAATGCGCATTGCTTCAATCACATCCCTCTTCTCCAGTTTGCTCAGCCTGGCAGCGGGGACAGTAATAGGTGCCCCGTCCGGCAGCTGTTATTTTTTCGATAGCGGCACCACAGCTGCAGGGCTCATCTTTACGTCCGTAAACGGCAAGCCTGGACTGAAAATCACCGAGCGCGCCGCTCGAGTTGCGATAATCGCGAAAAGTTGTCCCTCCATGTTCAATTCCATCAGCTAATACGTCCTGAATAGACCGGTATAGTTGTTCGGCATCTGCAGGGCTCAGGGTTTCAGCCTGCCGGCGGGGATGGATTCCACAACGAAACAGGCACTCGTCGGTATAGATATTGCCCATCCCGGCCGCAAAACCCTGGTCAAGCAGCAGAGCTTTAAGCTGGCTGCGTTTTCTTTTTTGCAGTAACTCTATAAATTCTTCACAGCACAAATCGTTTAATAGGTCGGGACCGACATTTTTCAAAACTATCGTCTGCAGTTGTTCCTCATTTTCGACCAGCCAAACCCGGCCAAATCGGCGCATGTCAGAAAAATGCAGCACGGAACCGTCGGTAAAAGGCATGGCCAGACGCAGGAAACGTTGGTCTGCCGGAATAGTTTCATTTGTTTTTGCTGATTCTTCTGCCGCTGCTTCATGATTGACACTCTCTTCTTTGTAAAGGAGGTTGCCGGTCATGCGCAGGTGGATTGCCAGGATCCCGTCATTAAGATCTATCAATAAATACTTACCTTTACGCCTGGCATTTTTAGCGGTGCGTCCGGGCAAAGAGGTGGTAAATTCTTCAGGCGAAGGGTAATCAACAGTGGAAGGCATATACAAAACAGGGACATCAAAAGTTTTGTTTTTGATCAATGGCTCTATTTCACGGCAAATTACTTCCACTTCGGGCAATTCAGGCATTAGTAACCCCTTTTCTTATAGCTGCTTCAGCTCTTCCCAGCTGTAACCCCATTTCAGGTCAACCTGCAAAGGCACGCTTAAATTAAAAGCCTGTTCCATTTCACGCTGGACCATCGGGGCAAAGAAGTTTAGTTCGGATTCTTCAATTTCAAAGAGTAGTTCGTCGTGAATCTGCAGCAGCATTGTTGTGTTAAAACCACCTTCTGCAATAATATCATCGATTCTCAACATGGCCAGTTTTATTATATCAGCTGCAGAACCCTGGATCGGAGTGTTTAAAGCCATCCGCTCTGCAAAACTGCGGGTATTATGGTTAGAGGAGTAAATCTCAGGTAAATAGCGCCGCCGCTTTAACATAGTGGTTACATATCCTTGTTCACGGGCCTGGCCGATTATTTTATCCATATATTCTTTTACTCCCCGGTAACGCTCAAAGTAGCTATCAATATACGCTTTGGCTTCCGCACGGGGAATGTTTAGGTTCTGGGCCAGCCCGTAATCGCTGGAACCGTAAATAATTCCAAAGTTAACCGCTTTCGCTTTCTCACGCATAATCGGGGTTACTTCCTCTAAGGTGGTATCGTTAACTTCTGCTGCAGTACGGCTGTGAATATCCTGTCCGGTTGCAAATGCTTCAATAAGAATTGGATCCTGGGATAGATCAGCTAAGATACGCAGCTCAACCTGGGAATAGTCGGCAGCAAAGAGTATTTTTCCTTTTTCCGAAGGAACAAATGCCCGGCGGATGCGCCGTCCTTCTTCAAGCCGGATCGGGATATTTTGCAGGTTTGGATCACTGCTGCTCAGCCGTCCGGTTGCAGTGGCGGTCTGGTTTAAATTTGTGTAGAGCTTTCTTTCGTCTGGATCAACCAGGTCAATTAAACCGGAAAGATAAGTTCCTTCCAGTTTAGCCAGTTGGCGATAGTGAAGGAGTAACGCTGCTATTTCATGCTGATAAGACAACTCTTCAAGCACTTTTGCATCGGTTGAGCGTCCGGTCTTGGTTTTTCGTAATTCAGGAAGTTGGAGTTTATCAAAAAG
>PWEB01000223.1 GCA_003553305.1 Syntrophomonadaceae bacterium | reverse complement strand
TGGCGTTGGCTACAAGCAGCGGAGCTAAAGCATTACAGAAAGATAATCTCGGGGTTTTGAAAGAAGGGGCTAAGGCTGACCTTGCTATTCTTGATTTTAACAAACCTCACCTCCAGCCTCACAATAATTCAGTATCAGCCATAGTTTATTCTGCTTCTGCCAGTGATGTAGATACAGTTCTGGTTGACGGGAAAATACTGTTTGACAAAGGCTCCTTTTTGACCCTCGACGAGGAAAGAATTTATTATGAGGTCAACCGTTGCGCTAAGAAACTGCGCCGGTAGCTCTAGTCGCCACGCTTAGAATTAAATAATATAAAATAGCCGGGGAGCATTCACTGCCGCCCCGGCTATTTATTATTTAAAACAAGTAGGGTCTCATGTTTTTATTAAGGGCTGATCCCTTTGCCCTTAATAGCGGTAATGATCAGGCTTGTATGGTCCGTCAATATCATATCCGACATAATCTGCTTGCTCTTTATTAAGCTTCGTCAGGCGAACCCCTATTTTTTCAAGGTGTAACCTTGCTACTTCTTCGTCAAGCTCCTTGGGCATACGGTAAACTTCGCATGCACGATCATTCCTGGCAAAGTCAATCTGGGCCATAACCTGGTTAGTGAAACTGTTGGACATCACGAAACTTGGATGACCGGTTGCGCAGCCCAGGTTTACAAGGCGTCCTTCGGCCAAAAGGATGATACTGTGCCCGTCCGGGAAAGTATACTGATCTACCTGGGCCTTAATGGTTTCTTTTTTGATGCCCGGGTAGTTTTCAAGTTCATCAACCTGGATTTCATTATCAAAGTGGCCGATATTGCATACTATAGACATGTCTTTCATTTTCGCCATATGGTCTATTGTAATAACATTTTTATTTCCTGTTGCAGTAACATAAATATCGGCATATGGAAGTGCGTCTTCGATAGTCATCACCGAATGACCGGCCATTGCAGCCTGTAGAGCACATATTGGGTCAACTTCAGAGACAATTACTCGAGCTTTCAACGCTTCGAGAGCTTCAGCTGAGCCTTTCCCAACATCACCAAAACCGGCAACAAAAGCTGTCTTTCCAGCTATCATTACATCGGTTGCCCGCTTGATACCATCAACAAGGCTTTCACGACATCCGTATATGTTATCAAACTTAGCCTTGGTTACTGAATCGTTGACATTTATTGCAGGACACAAGAGTTTATTGCTCTTAGCCATCTGGTATAAACGGTTTACACCGGTTGTTGTTTCTTCGCTTACCCCCCGGATTTCAGAAACAACCGAATGCCAATGCTTGGGGTTATCTGCTATGGTATCTTTCAGTAATTTGTTAACGACCTGTAATTCATGATTTTTGGTTGGTTCATCAAGGATCGATGGGTCATCTTCGGCTTCATAACCACGGTGGATCAACATGGTAGCATCACCACCATCATCAACTATTTGATGAGGACCAGATTTGTCGGTCCAGGTAAGTGCCTGATAGGTACACCACCAATATTCTTCAAGGGTTTCACCTTTCCACGCGAATACAGGAACGCCCCTGGGATCGTCAGCTGTTCCTCCCTTTTCAGGCGGACCGACAACTATTGCAGAAGCAGCATGATCCTGGGTCGAAAATATGTTGCAGCTTGCCCAGCGCACATCAGCGCCCAGCTCAACCAGGGTTTCAATTAAGACCGCAGTTTGAATGGTCATATGGAGACTGCCGGTAATTCGTAGCTTTTTCAAAGGTTTTTCCGCGGCATACTTTTCACGGGTTGCAATCAATCCCGGCATTTCTTTTTCCGCTATCTCAATTTCCTTTCTTCCCCAAGGGGCCAGACTTAAGTCTGCTACCTTATAATCCAAGTTCTTAATTTCTGACATTATAACTATTCCTCCTGATTAATATATTGATTATTCTACTGCCAAGAATTTTCACTAATGGCTTTACGAATATATCTTATGCTTTGTTTATCAAACTGGGCTCCGGTTTGACTTACAATTTGTGCAGCTAGATAGGAAGCAAGTTTACCAGCATCTTCCAGCGAATAGCCCTTTATGAGGGCATATACGAAACCGGCTGCATAATTATCGCCTGCCCCTGTGCTATCTTCTGCTTTTACTTTGTATGCGTTAACGTTACAATACTGCCCATCCCCGGAAGAAATGCATGAGCCCTCTGCACTGTTTTTGACTGCGGCAATAATGCCATACTTAGCCAGTTCCTTAGCCGCTGTGGCAGGATGATCGATACCAAGCAATAAATGAGCTTCATCACGATTGGCAAGGAGCACATCCACACTTTTGTCGATCAGGTTTAAAAAATCTTTTTGATGTCTTTCCACTGCAAATGGATCAGCAACGTCAAATACAACCTTTGTTCCGGATTTGCGTGCTGTTTCAATAGCATTATTTAAGGCCTCTTTTTGGGATGCAGTGTCCCACATATAGCCTGTAAAATAAAGATAATTTGCTTCCGAAATTTTTTCATGGTTTACATGTTCGGGGCCAAATTCCTGACAAACTCCAAGCCTGGTATTCATGGTTCGTTCATAATCCGGGGTGACAAGCACTATACAACTTCCGGTATCACCTTTAACCACCTTTAGGTCGGATATTACATCATTATCTTTGAGTCTTTTAATGTAGATTTCACCTAATTCATCGTTGCCAACCATACCGGCCAGGGCAGTGCTAATACCAAGAGCGGCAAGGGTTATCATTGTATTAGGAGCTGAACCTCCGCAGGAATATTTTTTTTCGCGGTCGGTGATCTGGTTTAGAATAAAGTTGCCGCGTTCAGTATCAATGAGTGTCATTGTACCTTTCTCTAACTTTAGATTCGTAATTTCTTCATTGCTTGCCTGGGCCAGCACATCAATCAGTGGATTTCCAATGCCGTATACTTCTAACTTGTCGCTCTTAGAACTTGCCATTAATTATCTCCTTCGCGCTATTAGTTTATTGAACAGTCAGGGCGGTACCTTTTCATGTAAGCTGTTTGATTTAAAGGATTCCGTGGTATTGGTTGGGTAAACTCAAGCAGGTCTCTATAATGCGTGGAAAGTTTTTAGTATCAACTGTTTTTTACTGGAATAAAAAAAGCTCGTTCGTTTAGAGCTTTCTTGTCCGGGAAACTCTGCGTATTCTATCTTAAAAATATACCTACTGAATCAACTCTTACCCTGACCTGGGAAGCCATTAGCTTAGTCAGCGCCAACCTGACACAAGCTTTATTTGTAGATTAATTCCCATCAAACAACTCGATCATTTATGATTTTGTAATTTAATCACTGTTAAAGTATAACACTTTCAACATGGAGCGTCAAATTGCACACCAATTTAAAACTGCCAATATAGCTTAGCGAAAATTTAAGTAATATATTGGCAGCAAGGATTTTTTGATTTTAAGTTACGGCTGAGCAGACACGATTTTAATAAATATAATTATTGGCTATCTTTGTTTTTAGCAAGTTTCCAGAAACCTTTAACATTTGCAAACTGGGCATCCTGAACCAGCATCATATTGTTAAATCGAGGAATTAAGTATTCAGACAAAGCTTCGCCGCCTCCGCCGGTCAGAATAATTGAATCTAACTCGCGGTAGTCCCATAATGAATCAAGCTCAGTTTTGATCTTAGCGGCCAGGTTATAATAAGCTTCAGATATAATATCACTGATATCATGATCTTCGCCTGCAATTCTGATTGACTTGTTCTTAACTATTTGATCCAACTCGTAATCTTTCTTGTCAATTTTATATCTGCTCCGAATCATGGCAGCAATTATTTCATAGGCGCTAACCATGCCGTTAGTTGAGGAGGAACTAAGCCTATCTACAAATTCGAGAGAATCAGATACCACAAAATCAGCAGTTTTAAAGCCTATGTCGGCAATCCCGACGATCTTATTAGACATCTCATGATCTGCCACCTGGCCATTATTATCTAAGACCAGGTTAAATAATGTCCCAAAAGGCTGAGGAACAATTCTTATGTCATTAACAACAAACTGCTTATTCTCATTTTTCCCTCTTAATTTAATAGTAATGTGATGTTCACCTGATAAAAGATCGGCCAGTTGATTTTGGTAACTCAAAATATAATTTGTCGGTAAACCGGTTACAACACTAAACTGTTTCTGCTGCTCGGTACTATAAATTCCCAGGGCAGTTAGATATAAAAGTAGTGTATTTAAGTCCTCAGGTTTTTTAATATCCAAAGAACGGCTGGGTATGGAACTCTGGCGAATGGCATAATCACCTATAAAATAATTCTTTCCGTTATAATTTATGGAGAGGGTGTCCAGGGGGGATTTGTAATTTGTTAATAAAGTCTGATAGGAAATATCACGTCCGATGCCAACTACACTGGGGAAAACTATTTCATTTTGACCGTCATATCCTTTAACAAAGCCATAACCAATGTCAACTCCTAAAACTTCTTCCAACATAATTCTCAGCTCCTTCGATATTTTAATAATAAAATTATAAGGCTACCGTACGCAACCTTGTTTGAAAGTGGAATACCACAAATTATGCCCGGTTTGATTAGCCAGGCTGTCATAGTCCATTTTGAGCATTAGACCCTTTGGCTTTGCGTCCCTGCTTTTCAACAGGTTTGCCCTTTCGATCGGGCGTTTAATTATTGGAACCTTTGTATATAGAACATACAATGTCATCATTCTTTTGTCAATACTTTTTAAAAGTATTGTTTATTATTTCAAAATTAACACTAAATTATATTCATTCATTGATTTGTAACAGCAAATTAGACGTTAAATCATATAAACAAAACTCCATTATAGGTAGATCAATAAACCATTTTAACTCGTCCAGTTTGTTTAGCAGTGACCTTATTATTTAATTACTTCGTTATTATTTGGTGAAACCCTTTTTAAACTTCACTATTAACAGCTTGCAGGGTATAATATTTTTAATAGCATAATACTCTTTAGGTTTATTGAAAAATCTTTAGGTCTATTGAAAATAGAAGGAAAAGTTGGCAGGATAACGAATCTGGCGGTAGAGAATTATTTCATACCTTGTCCTGCTGAAAAGCATGGGAGGAAATATTGTGAAAGCACTGATATTTGATGATCAGCTTTATTTTGTAGATGATCTGATTAAACCGGCTCCTTCAAAAGATGAAGCCCTGGTAAGAGTGAGCCTGGCTGGGATCTGTAAAACGGACCTCGAAATTGAAAAGGGTTATATGGGCTTTAAAGGGGTTCCCGGCCATGAATTTGTCGGTGTAGTTGAAAAAATTAATGGCGCTAATCAACACCTCCTGAATCAAAGAATAGTAGGGGAAATAAATTGTGGATGCAAAACTTGCAATTACTGTCTGAAAGGTTTAGAAAATCACTGTTCCGGGCGCACCACTTTAGGGATAAATGGCAAGAATGGCTGTTTTGCAGAATATTTGACCTTGCCTGTTTCTAATCTGCATCAGGTTCCCGAACAGGTTACTGACGAGGAAGCTGTATTTACTGAACCCCTGGCGGCAGCTTTTGAAATAATGGATCAGGTGCAGATCAGGCCGTCTGACCGGATCTGTGTGCTCGGTGACGGTAAACTCGGTATATTAGCTGCCCTGGTTCTTAGCATGAGCCAGGCCGAGCTTATTCTTGTTGGCAAGTATCCCGAAAAGCTGACCATTGCTGAAAAGCAGAAAATCAAGACTGTTCTGGTAAGTGATTTTCAGCTTGATAGAGAATTTGATATGGTTGTTGAAGCAACAGGCAGTTTGAATGGATTCGAGTTGGCCCGGAAGGTTGTAAAACCGAGCGGTATACTGGTTTTGAAAAGTACTGTTGCTGGAAAAAGGGAATATAACCTTACTTCTCTGGTCCTTGATGAAATCACTGTGATTGGCAGCAGGTGCGGGCCTTTTACACCTGCCCTCAGAGCCCTGGAGAGGAAACTGGTTGATGTTTATCCATTGATTACCGGTATTTATCCCTTTAGTGAAATCATTGAAGCTTATGATAAAAGCAAATCTAAAAATGTCCTAAAGGTACTAGTGGATTTTCGCAGGCAATAAAAAACTGAACAGCTGCCCGGTCAACGCCCGTTTAAAAAATGCCGATAGTCTTCCGGAGAATCGATATCTGTCAGTATTGCGGAGAGGTCTGTTTCGATATAGTCAACCTCGTTTTCGGTAAGCTTATTAATGACCGACCTCCCTCCTTTGTCACCCGAGATCTGCATTAAATCGGGCCAGGTCCGGCGGTCAAGGAGGGTTGGATTACCTCTCTTTCCTTTATAAATCGGAGCTGTGAGTAGCTTTAAATTGTTTTGATAGGTTTGGCAGAGCAGGCTATAAACTTCTGCCGGGACCATTGGCTGATCACCTAAAGCAAATATTGCTCCCTGGGTATTTTCTTCAACGGCAGACAGTCCGGCCTGCAGAGAACTGCTCATTCCCGTTTTGTAAAGCGGGTTTTCAATTATTCTGCACTGCTCTTTTCCAGGTAGTTCTGAACAATCAAACCCCGGTCTGGTAATTAATATAATGTCTTTAACTCCTGCCGCTATAACCTGTTGCAAAGTTTGCCCGAGGATAGTGCTATGCCCTGTTTTAAGAGACAGTTTGTCACACCCCATGCGGGTTGATTGGCCAGCAGCGAGAATTATGCAGGCAACTGAAACGAGAGGCTTTCCGGGAACCAGGTTGATTGTAATTCTGACCGGATTGAAGCCTTTTCCTTCGACGATCAGAAGTTGTTCTGCAGATTGATCTTTATTAGAAAGGAGCCTTCCTATTTTAAGGGCAGTAGAACCGGACGATTCGAGTAAATCATTTTTGTTAAGGATGAAATAAACTCTGGCCTGCGGGGCCTGGGCTTGTCCGAGTTTTAGCATATACATAAAAGCCGAAGCGATAATTTGTTCTGTAATCGTTCCCCCCACCTTGTTTTCGGTGAGCGGCAGTAATCGGTCGAGTCGGTGAACCCTCTCTTCCAACAGGGGAGCGCCAAGCGCATCTGCTCCGATAACAGGTATAATCAGATCTGATCCGGTCGGCAACACCGGCTCATGTTCAGCATAACCTTTGATTGGCCGTCCTTTTGCACCGTCTGCTTCGACAAGAACAGATACATCCAGCTGATCTTTTAATTCACCGGGAGCTGCAGGATCGATACCCTCAAGCTTTCCGTCTTCGATAACCTGTTTTGCCAACACAGCAACATCATGGTGCT